>JAIQGI010000033.1 GCA_020072565.1 Terriglobia bacterium | reverse complement strand
GCAAAAAGCAGCGAGACTTTCCCACATTTCCCACAGGCCCTACTGGTCTTTCTTTTTCTGATGTCAAGACAAAAACACCCGGTAGCGAAAGCACCTTAAGAAGATCGATTTTCTGTCTAGACAATGGGGTACACCTTATTCCACCAAAGACCTGGAGATCATGAGATCAACTTCAGGCATGGGCAGACGAGATTTTTCGCCCAGAATCACTCTTGCCAGTGTAGTGAAAATTGCAGGGGAATTATTGGGGAATTCCGGGGAAAGTCGGGGAAAATCGGGCGGCCACCGAGGCTAATCAAAACCATTCCTTACGAGGCTTTTGCTGTGTTTCCAGTGACTTACGGGATCGCCCTGGGTGGGGTTCTCAGCCATCAAACCAGGGTTCGAATCCCTGTAGCGCTACCATATCCCAAGTCCAATTATTCTAAGCATTTATGGCAATCTTGAGAGCGGCGGGGTGCGGCTCTTGGTCTGGGAATGGCTCGTCGTCCGAACAAAGCGATAATATGCCTGCGCTCGCTGAAAATTGCGTTAGAATGTAGCGGATGGAGAACAGTATCCATGACCGATCTAACAACCACTGAAACAATTCCGCTGGAAGTCAACGCTGACGGTGTAGTGCGGATCAGCGGGACACGAGTGACATTGGACACGCTTATCGCGGCCTTTTCGGATGGCGCGACAGCGGAAGAAATCGCACAACAGTATCCGTCCGTGCCGCTTGCCGACGTGTACTCCGTTCTCGGGTATTACCTGAGGCGGCCTTCCGAGATCCAATCCTACCTTGACCGGCGCCGGGATGACGCTCAGCGGGTGCAGGCTGAAAATGAGTCCCGCAACGATCCTGCCGGCGTTCGGCAGCGACTGATGGCCCGCACCGGCAGCGGGAGAAACTGACGCATGCTCGCGCTGGCAGCCGACGAGAACTTCAACAACGACATCCTCCGAGGCTTATTGCGCCGAAAACCAAACCCGGATCTGGTTCGTATTCAGGACGCCGGCCCCTCTCGGGCGCCGATGATGCCACCGTCTTGGAATGGGCAGCGCGGGAGAACCGTGTCCTGATCACGCATGATGTCTCCACGATCACCTTTCACGCAATGGAGCGTGTCCGGGAAGGGAAGCGTATGCCGGGGGTGTTCGAGGTCAGCCGATCCGTTCCTGTCAAAGCGGCGATCGAAGATCTTCTGCTGTTGTCGGAATGCAGCCTCGAGGCCGAATGGGAAGGCCAGATTCGCTACCTGCCGCTGCGGTAGGTGTAGTGAAAATTGCAGGGGAATTTTTGGGGAATTCCGGGGAAAGTCGGGGAATATCGGGGGTCCACCGAGGCTAATCAAAGCCTTTGTTTACGAGGGCTTTGCTGTATTTTCAATGATTTATGGGATCGCCTCGGGTGGGGTTCTCAGCCATCAAACCAGGGTTTGAATCCCTATTTCAACTGTTACCCGGGTCATCGATCCCGCTCCTCCTCGACCAGCTCCCCCACATCCAAGATCTTTTCCATGAGGGCCGGCGTCACTCGGGTCAAAGGACCCCGGACGATACGGGCGTCATTAATCGCGCGCGCCTGATCCACGGCCTGCACCGGCACCCGTGTATGTGGCGGCATGGCGACCGTGGGCCAGCGCGATGAGAGGGCGCCACACCGCGTGCGTGGCGCGCGCCTTGATCAATAAGGGCCACATCCAGTTCATCTTCTTGTACAGGATGCTTCCTGCGACATATGGGGGAATGGATCCGCAGTCGCGAGGCCGGCGGCGCCAAATGGAGCCGGCCGAAAAAAGGTGCTTGTAGCTCCACGCGTACCCGCTTTCGAGTTCTTCGGGAGTCATCAGGCGCGGCACGAACACGGAATGACATGTGTCGTAGCGCGACCAGTCGCGGTGAAGGATCCGCCCCTCGCGGTCGAGCCTGCGGAACAACGGAGTGCCAGGGTAAGGGGTGAGAATGTGAAATGTGGCGCAGGCCAGATGCTGTCGCTCAATCCAGGCAACCGTGCGTTCGAACGTGCCCCGGTCGTCGTGGTCGAACCCGAAAACAAAGCTGGCGTTTACCTGGATGTGGTGCTCGTGAAAGACCGCAATCTGGGCTTCATACCGTTCGGGACAGGCGTTCTTCTTGCCGGATTCTGCCAGGCTGGCCGGGTTGAGTGATTCGATCCCCAGGAAGACACCCGTACACCCTGCCGCACGCATGGCTCGCACCAGCGAAGGATCATCGGCAACATCTGCCGTCACTGCTGCGCTCCAGATCTTGCCGATCGGCTGCAACGCCCGGCACAGAGACCGCAAGTATTCCGGTCGCGATCCCAGGTTGTTGTCGATGAAAACACCGTACGGTTCATCAAGTGCGGCCAACTCGCGGGCGACTTCGCCTGGACTCCGCATCTCATAGCGGGAGCGGACCGAGGATGTCGAAATGTAGCAGAACCCGCAGCGGTTCGCGCATCCCCGCGTGGCAATGAGACTGGCAGCCGTCAGGTAGCTCGAACGATCCACCAGATCGCGGCGAGGCCGCGGTTCCCCGTCAAACGCGATCTCATAGTTGCCGCAATACGAGGGTGCAAGGCACCCGGATTCCACGTCCTGCAGTAATTGTGGCCAGGTCTCGACGCCGTTTCCCAGCGAAATCGCGTCGGCGTGCTGCGCCGCTTCCTCCGGGCAGGACTGCACGTGCAGCCCGCCCAGGACCACCCGGGCGCCGAGCGCCCGGTACCACGCGGCGAGCTCGTAAGCGCGGCTCGCAAACGTCAGGTGAACCGTGATGCCGACCACCTGCGGTACCGGTTCCTGCGGCGGAGGCCCTTGCAGCAGGTTCTCGTCCCAGATGCGGACCCGCCAGTCCGGCGGCGTGCCGGCGGCCACGGCAGACAAAGTCAGCGCCGGCGTGAGGACATGCTTTCCCAGGCTGCCATGCTGGCTTTTGGGATAAAATGGCAGAAGCAGGAGCGCTGATTTCGCGGTTATGTGAGCATTTCTGTCCGCTCGCGGCAGCATGGGAGCGTGCCGGGTGTCAAACCTGGATGCAAACATGAAGTACTTTATACGATAAAGTTAGTTTTCCTGCAAGCCCTAATTCGCTTCTTAACAGTCGGTATTTGTGAACCGGCAGCAACCCTTTCCTCAGTAAGACTGTTCGGGCAGCCGGTCCCGGATGCCAATCGTCTTTTGGAGCTGATGCTCCGGAATGGTCCTTCTTCATTTGGCGCCGGGGAGGTCCTGGAGGTCATCCGGCTCCTTCCCGGGCACGCCGGCACCTCTACGCTCCTCGGAACCGGCGCCGGTGCCGTGGCCGGTTATATCATGGGCAGCGAAGGCTGGGATCAGGGGTCGGATGCTGTCAACGGCGCAAAGGCCACGGGAATCTGCATCGCGGCGGGCGCCGTCGTGGGAGCGGTCGTCGGCCTCTTCATCGGGGCAAGAAGTCGCCAGGAATTGATTTACGAAAGCCCAGGCCGGTGACCCGGAGGCAGTTCACGCTGGAAGCATCAAACGCATGCAGGCAACCGGGCTCTCGTCCGGGATAGGGGTGGCACTCGTTGGCCTGCGTTCGCAGCTTGATGCCCACGCCGGAGAATGGTTCTTCTCGTTTTCATAACTTCAGTTCCGCCCCCCGACCGCCGGCGCGTCGATCCGCCAAGCGCTGCCGGACGACCTGGTAAACCTCCGCGGGCCCAATATCCATGCACACATTCCGGCGGCACTTGCTCTGGCGGCCGTTATACACGGAGAAGCAGGGACTGCACCCGATGCCCCGGTAGATGACCCTGACCCGATCGCCCAGCGGTTGCCATAACAGGGGCGACTCGGGCCCAAACAGAACCACAACCTCGATATCCGTCACAGTCGCGAAGTGGGCCGGCCCGCTATCATTGGTGACTATCATGGCCGACAGCGTGTAAAGGGTCAGCAACTCCCGCAGCGTGGTTTTTCCGGCGACCGAACGGCAACGGGCCTGGCCCACATCTGCTTCAAGTCTGGCGATGATCTCCGCTTCCTTCGGGGCGCCCGTCAGCAACACGAATGAACTCGGGATGCCCGCCAGAATCAGACGAGCCAGGTCCACGTAGCATTCGTCCGACCACTTGCGCAACGGGATCGCCTCCCGGTCGCTGATGTTGGAGTTCAGGAGGATGAGCGTGTCCTGAGTGCGGGCACCGGCCTCCTCCAGCGTGCGCCGGACCACGGCCAGTTCAGCGGCGGTGGGCTCAAACCGGTTTCGCGGCGCCTCGACGGGATTGGGGACAAACTCGATGCGTGGAAAATCCCCGGCCGGCTTCTCCATCGCTTTCGCCAGGACCTCAAACATCTGGCTGACATGGATGTGCGGATTGAACTTCACCCGATGAGTCAGCAAATCCCCGCGGTAGGGACCCTCGGCAAAATAGGCATGACATCCGACGCGCCGGCTGCAGCCGCTGAGCCAGCCGATCAAGGCCGTGGCCCGCGAAAAAAAGTCGAGGTCCAGCGAGCAGTCAATCCTCTTACTGCGAATGCGCAGCATTTCGCCCAGCGCATTCCAGACCAGATGCGCAGGCGTATCCGTGCGCAGGACGAAAATGTGCTCACGCGGCACATAATCGAGGATCTCCAGCAATTCTTGGCTTTCACCAAAAGTCAGGAAGTAGAGATTATTGCGCCCCACCAGGGCCGTCAGGACATCCAGCGCGGGCCCGAGCGTGACCAATGCCCCCAGCTCCGAGAGCTTGATGATCAAAACACTCTTTGGTCTATCTGCCCCGGCCGTGGACCTGAACAACCAACGCGCCACCCTCCGCAGACTGCTGGCGAGCAGACACAAGGGGACGCCGATCCATGCGTCAACCCGTCGCATTGTGGAAACTTTCATGGGTAGCTAACCTTGCGCTCGACCATGGTTCAATCTCCCTGGAAGCGCGGGCAACCAAATGGTACTGCTCAACGTTGCAGCGGGTGCCGCTATTGGCGCACGCCATCTCGGTCCGGAACCGATTCCGCCTTGCGCACAACAAGACGATGGTCTATGAAGTCGAATCGTCTGACATCAGGGCAAGACAGCTCCTGCGAACGCCTTCGCCTGCCCGCTCCCCGGCCGCCTTCTCTGGGACGTTCAATGATTCCGAACCAACGCTCGATCCATCACCTCCAGCATCTCCGTGCCCCCCCCTTTCAATTCGCCCAGCCGGGACCTAGGTATGAGAACAAACACCCGCCCCCCCGCCCCCCAGAGCGCTTCGAATTCCTCCCTCGTCAACACGATCCGTGGGGCATCCGGGTACTTCATGCCGGGAATGAGGGCGTATGCCATGCCATCGACCACTTCGACGCGCAATGGCTCATAGAAGTTGAGCGAGTTAGCCGATTCGAAATCACCCACCACCACCAGATGGTCGCCCGGACGCGCCTCTCGTGCCACGGCGAGGCCGAATTTCTTAGAAGAGATCAGGTCCTCGCAAATCGAGAGACTCCATTGAGTCATAATGCAGACAACCACCATGACGGCCGCCAGGCTAAGCACGGCTTGCATGCGCCGGCGATGCGCTTCAAACCAGAGTGCCGCCGCGAAACCCACCGCCAGCGAAACGATCGTTATCGCCGCGGGCTTCAACAGCTTCCACAGAATCGCAGGCGGCATCTCTGCCAGGATGCTGAAATCGGTCTCAGAGATGACGCTCGTGCGAGCGGCTGCGGCTTTTTCAATGCCATGTCCGGCCGCAACAAACCAGATGCCGACGCCTATCCCTGCGGCCAGGACTGCCACGCCGAGAACGGCCAGCCCACGGAAACCCCATTTCACTGCTTTGCCGTCATCGGTCCGGCTCAGAGCCGCCCCGACCAGAAGCGAGAGTGCTGGGAGTGCCGGGAATGCGTAATGTTCGAGTCTGCCGGAGACCGAGAAAAAGCCCAGGATGATACCGGCCCAGGCCAGGGCCAGGACTACGAGCACTCTCTGTCTGCTGTCGGCCGGTTTGCGGCTCGTCGCAAATGCCGCGGGGAGAAACGCCGTCCAGGGGAACCCCCAAACGAGTATCAGCGCCCAGAATGTGAGGAGCGGCAACGACCAGAGAACGGGTGGGTCGTGCCTGCCGAGAAAGCGCAGAAACTGCTCGTTGACGAAGAAGAACCACAGGAAGCCCTGGTTCCGGATTGCCGCGAGCCAGTGCCAGGGTACTGCCAGCAGGAGGAATAACAGCGTACCGGGAAGCACGTGCAGCGTGCGCCACTTCGGCCGCTCGCGCGCGAGCAGGAAGAACACGGTCACGATGCCGACTGGGAAAGCTACCCCTACCAGGCCCTTGGTCATGACCGCGCCGGCCAGTGATGCGTAAAAGAGCAGAGCCCGGCGCAATGAATGCAACGGATCCAAATGCCACTCGAGAAACGCATACAGGGCAAGAGTCACCGACAGCACCAGCCAGATGTCATGCAGTGCCTCGCGTGTGAACAGATAAGTCCCCACCGAACAGGCCGTGCACAGCCCCGCGATGACCGCCGCCCGCTCATCTGCGGCACGCCGCGCTATCAGCATCACCACCCACACAAGTGCAATCACACCGAGCGCGGTCGGCAGCCGCAGCGCAAACTCATTGGCGCCAAAGACGTGGAAGCTGGCAGCGGTCAACCAGTACATGAGCGGTGGCTTCTCGAGAAACCGGACACCGTTGTCGTAGGGCGTCACCCAGTCGCCGCTTTCGAACATCTGCCGTGCCACTTGTGAGTAGTTGCCTTCGTCGTAATCGATCACCCCTCGGGGGATCGTGGCTGAAAGATAGACGAGAGCCGTCAGGATCAACGGGAGCAGCACCATCAGCTTGCCCTGACCGCTGCTTGACTGTCTCTCCGTCACTGTGTGCCTCCGCGCATGGCCGGGTCGTTCCTGCTCTCTCCGATGGCTTGAATCGACTGGAGATCGCATGGCGCCCGCACTCCGGACGTTCGAGAGAAATCCATTGGTTCTGAAGGGCCTATTTCTTGTGGTGTTCAATGACCCGCTTTGAGAACTCGAGTAATTCGGGTATTCGCAGGCCGATTTTCCAAGCCTGCTGCTCGGCCGCGTCCGGCGACATTCCCTGCTCGAGGGCGAAGTAGATCGTCATGAGGGTGGCCACCCGGGCTCCGATCGTACAATGGACGAAGACCTTTTCTTCCTTCAGCGCCGACATCAGTGCATTGAAGGCCAGCGCCTGCTCCTCGCTGGGTTCTTTGCCGCTGAATGGAACCATGTAATATCGCAGCCCGAGTTGCCTGGCCTGCTTTTCCTCGGCAGCCAGGTCGACCGCCTCGCCACTGGTGCGAAGGTTGATGATGCACTTGTACCCCTTCTCGGCCAGCTGCTTCATGCCCGTCTCGTCGGGCTGGCCACCCGTACCGATGAGGGACGAGAGTTCGACATAGTTGGGGAGCGGCGGTTTCGGCTTATCCTGTGCCGCCTCCGGCACCTGGGCCCGCAGGGCCGTGGACACCGCCAAAAGCAGGACTAAATTTACCAATAGCCTGTGCGAATTCTTCATTGTCGCCTCACAATTCAGGCCGGCTCGGCCGGCGCCGGTGATCCTCGCATAGGCATGCCCGCCGGCGGCCGTCGAAAAGTTTTATCGCGACCGCGTGAAAAGAGCAATCGAATAAGGGGAGCGGCGCCGCAACGAAGCCTGGAAGTGTACGGCCATGGGAGAGTGTTCCGACGGTCTTTCCATGGCCTGGGCGCCCTGCAATCTGCTTTTGTGCTGCGCCGGAGAGGTGTTGTAGTATCCTGAATTGACTACGGCAGAATCCGGGCTCGTGTTCCTCCCCTTTCCGTGGCAGCATTCCAGCGCTCGCGTGCCGTCGTCCGCTGACCTGTCTCGCTTCGAGGCCGCCTTCGCGGGAGAAGACGAATATGCGGATTGGAGTGAAGGGAATCCTGTTTGCCGGCTTATTGCTGGGTATCTCGACGCTCACCGCATATCCCGCCGGGCGCAGGTCTCATCCGACATTGGTATTTCAACACATCTCCATTGAACAGGGACTTTCCCAGAGTATTGTCGAGGGCATTGCGCAAGATCAGACGGGGTTCATGTGGTTCATTACCGAGGATGGCATCAACCGCTTCGACGGATACAACTTTCGCATATTCAAGCACAACTCCAGTGATCCCCGCAGCCTGGCTCACAATGAACTAAAGGCCGTTTGCATCGACCATCGGGGCACCATCTGGGTAGGAACCTTCTACCAGGGCCTCGAGCGTTTCGACCGCGAGACGGAACAATTCACGCACTGGAGGCATGATCCGGGCAATCCGCGGAGTCTTGGCAGCGACATCGTCCGCGCCATTTTCGAAGATCGCAACGGCGAGCTCTGGGTGGGCACTACGGATGGGGGTCTTAACCGGCTCAAGAGGGACACCGGCGAATTCATTCATTATCTGAACGATCCCAGGGACCCATCCAGCTTGAGCCATAATGATGTCCGAGCCATCGCGGGTGACACCGCCGGAGTTCTTTGGGTGGGCACACAGGGGGGCGGGCTCAACCGGTTGAACACGGCGAGCGGCAATTTCACGCGCTTCCTCAACCAGCCTGGAGATCCGCGCAGCTTAAGCAACAACGATGTGAGGGCGGTTTTGATGGACCGCCGTGGCAACCTGTGGGTCGGCACTTACGGCGGTGGCCTGAACCGGCTGGACCCAGGCAAGGGGAGATTCGTCCGTTACCGCCATGATCCCGGGAATCCTCTCAGTCTTGGCAGCGACGCCGTGCTCGCCCTGATGGAGGACAGTACGGGGACGCTGTGGATCGGCACCGACGGAGGCGGCCTGAACCGGTTTGACGAGGAAACCGGGACCTTCACCCGATACCTGCAGGATCCTGGGAATCGAACCAGCCTGAGCAGCAATCGCATATATTCGCTGTTCGAAGATCGGTCCGGTGTGCTCTGGGTTGGTACCTACGGAGAGGGGCTGAACAAGACCGATCTGAAGAAAAAAGAGTTCCTCCACTTCATGAACGATCCCGACGACCCCAACAGCCTGAACAGTGACATCGTCTGGTCCTTCTGGGAGGATTCATCCGGCAGCCTTTGGATCGGCACCAATGACGGTGGTCTGAACCGGTTGGATGCCGCCCGGGGCAGCATCGCTCATTACCGGCACGATCCCGGCAATCCCGACAGCCTGAGCTTTGATTCCATCCGCATGATCATCCAGGATCGCAGGGGATTGCTATGGCTGGCCACTAACGGCGGCGGGCTGGACCGACTGGACCCTGCCACGGGACGGTTTTCTCACTACAGGCACCATGCGGATGATCCCGGAAGTCTCAGCTTCGATGAGCTGCGAACTGTGTATGAGGATCGAGCGGGCACAATATGGGTCGGTACCTATGGCGGCGGGCTCGACCGACTCGATCCCGCTACCGGGAAATTCACCCACTTCAGGCATGATCCCGACAATCCGCACAGCATCAGCAACAATTATGTCCGGGTCATCTGCGAGGACGCTGCCGGCGTTATGTGGATCGGCACGCATGGAGGAGGGCTCAACGCGTTCGACAGGGATACTGGAGTGTTCACGCGCTATCGGAATGATCCCCGCGATCCGCGCAGTCTGAGCAATGACTACGTGTTCGCCATCCACCCTGATAAGGGAGGGGACCTCTGGCTGGCCACCTATGGAGGCGGTCTCAACAGGCTGAACCGCATGACGGGCAGCTTTACTCAACTCCGGAAGTCGGACGGCTTGCCCGACGATGTCGTTTACGGAATCCTGGAGGATGATGCGGCCCATCTCTGGATAAGCACCAACTCGGGTCTGTGTCGATATAAGCCTGCGGAAGGAATCTTCCGGTCCTTCACCGTTGAGGACGGTTTGCAGAGCAATGAGTTCAACGGAGGCGCGTATTACAGGAGCCCGAAGGGGGAGATGTTTTTCGGAGGAGTACGGGGATTCAACGCATTCATGCCGGGTCGGATTCAGGATAATCCTTTTGTTCCCCCGGTCGTGATCACCGATTTCCGCCTGCTCAACAAGGCGGTTCCGATCGGCGACTTCGAGGGCCGACGCGGCATTCTCGACAAGTCCATTACCTTCAGTCCATCCATCGCGCTCTCCTATCTGGACCAGACAATCTCATTTGAGTTTTCTGCGCTCCATTATGCGTCTCCCATCAAAAATCAGTACAAGTATCGCCTGGAAGGGTTGAACGACGAGTGGATCGAACTCGGGACGCGGCGTTTCGTGATGTTCACGACCCTGCCGAGCGGTGAGTACATCCTCAGGGTGAAAGGATCGAACAGTGACGGGGTCTGGAACCAGGAAGGTGCTTCACTCCGGATCATCGTGCGGCCTCCGTGGTGGAGCACACGCTGGGCGTTTGGTCTCTATGCCCTGCTCGTGGGATTTATTTTCAGCTCGGTCCTGCTCTTCGTGAGGCAGCGTGAGCGGGAAAAGGCTCGGGTTCGGGAAGCCGAGCTGCGCGCGGGTACGGCAGAAATTCAGGCGAAACTCGCGGCGACCCAGGCGGCGGCCATCCAGGCCGAGAACCAGAGAAAAACGAAAGAGCTGGAGGAGGCAAGGCGCCTGCAGGTGTCGATGCTTCCGGAATCCTTGCCGGACCACCCTGATTATGAAATCGCGGTCTGCATGCATACGGCAACTGAGGTCGGGGGGGACTACTTCGACTTTGGCCTCTCCGAGGACGGATCCCTGGCGGTTGCCGTCGGGGACGCCACCGGGCACGGTACCAGCGCCGGGATCATGGTTGCAGTAATGAAAGGTTTGTTCAGCACGCTCGGCGGTGACCCCGACCTGACCAATTTCCTCGTTCAGTGCAACCGCATCTTGCGCAACATGAACCTTCAGAACATGCTGATGGCCCTGACCCTGCTCCACCTCCAGAAGGGGCGGGCAAGGGCTTGTGCAGCGGCGATGCCGCCTATTTTTATCTTCCGGGCGGAATCGGGCAGGGTGGAGACCGTTCCGGTGGGAGGAATGTTCCTGGGATCGTCGATCGACCTTCCTTATGAGGAAACGGCTTTCCGCCTTTCAACGGGCGACGTGTTGCTGCTGATGACGGACGGCCTGACGGACCTGCACGATGCCCAAGACGAAACCCTGGACTTTCCGAGAGTTCTGGAGTGCTTCGAGAAGTCCGGGAAGCTTCCGCCCAAGGCAATTATCGACCACCTGATCGCCCTGGGTGATGAGTGGCGCGGGGTTCATCCGCAGAACGACGATATCACTCTGATCGTGATCCGGATGAAGGCGTCGCCCGACTTGAGTGGGATCTAGACAGAGCTACAGATGGACGAGGATGCCCGCGGAGCCTCATCTGCCCAGCTACCGGTTGGATTCTTGTGGCGTCAAGGATAAAGCCATCGGCGGAGGTCGCGCTGTCTTGCCGCGACAGTGACCAGATAGGGGTTCAGGCAGCTGCGCGCCAGAAACGAAACCGCTGGAATGTCCATGACTTGAAGCCAGGTTTTCATCGCCGGAGCGAAGAGGCGCCCGTACCAGTGGACGCCGACCTTGTTGAAGCTCAGCCTGCGGCTCGGCGACAGCGACACCAAATTCAAGGAAGGATCGGCCAGCCGAAAGTACCTCACGATTTCCGGGAAGCGTGGGAGCATGTCCCCATGCGGCCTGTGCCAGCGGATGCTGCCGGCCTCGCCGCCGTGCCAGAAATCGGCGGGGAAAGCGCCGTTGGGATGATCCATCAAAATGAAGCCGTCGATCTTGAGTACTCGAACTAACTCGCGCACAAACTGCTCTCGCTGCTCATCGCAATCGGGAAGCCGTTGGGCCCGGTAGCCGTTCCCTTCCTCTTCATGGATTCCGATATGCTCCACCAGCCCGGACGAGAGAACCACGTCGAAGGTTGCGTCCGCAAACGGGATCCGGAGCGCGTTTGCTGACAGGAGGCGTCCAGGGGCAAGACGCCGGCGCCATTGTTGATGGCGGGCACTGCCGGCGTCGATGCCCCAGGCGTCCATACCCTGCGCTGTAAGGATATCGACCGACAGCCCGTTGCCACAACCACAATCGAGGATCGCAAGACGGTTTGAGGGCTTCCCCGAGGACAAGGCAAAACGCCTGATAAGCGGAGTGAGGAATCCGTCCATCCGCGCAGTGACGCCATCGGCTTCCTGCTCGAGCAGGGCGCGCTGCACGCCGTCTTCTTCGTCGAGATCGAAGTCGGCGAATTCAGCGCCTTGAAGGAAATCGAGTCCTCCGGAAGGGAGCCGCGGGTAGGTTCCCCCGCACCGGCAGGAGACGACGCTATTGCCGGCCTGCTGCAATGCGGAGCCGCACCTCGGACATATGAGCATGGCTCATTGTGCCCCAGAGCATCGAGTTTTTCCATTGCTTGCTGCCCATCAGTGAAATAATATTACCGGTTTTCCTGGGGCCTCCCTACAGGCTCCTGCGAGTGCACTCTTTACTTACCTATTGATGAATCCCTGGGGACGCGTAGGGCCTCTCAGGGAAGGGGAAGTCACGTGAAGATACACGAATACCAAGCGAAGAAAATTCTAGCTCAGTTCGGCGTCCCGATTCCCCGCGGCGAAGTTGCGTCGAATCCCTACGAGGTCTATGACATCGCCGCTCGACTCGGCGGGACCGTCGTGGTGAAGGCGCAGATCCATGCGGGAGGCCGCGGCAAAGGTGGCGGTGTCAAGCTTGCCGCCAGCCCCGCGGAAGCCGAGAAACTTGCACACCAGATCATCGGCATGACGCTGGTGACCCACCAGACCGGCCCCGAAGGACGCACGGTCAGACGTGTGCTGATCGAAGAAGGCATGCGCATCAAGAAGGAGTTTTACCTGGGCATCGTCATCGATCGGGCCAGCCAGCGTGCCGTCTTTATGACATCGACCGAAGGAGGCATGGACATCGAGAAGGTGGCCGCGGAAACGCCCCATCTGATCAATAAGGAATATATTGAGCCAAAGGTAGGCTTTCAGGCCTTCAATGCCCGTCGCCTGGCCTTCGGCCTGGGATTGACGGGAGAGTTGCTTGCACCTGCGGCCAAATTCATGACCGCGCTCTACCGGGCATTCGAGGCCACGGACGCATCCCTGGTCGAGATCAATCCATTTCTCCTCACCGAGGATGGAAGGCTGCTGGCACTCGATGCCAAGATCAACCTCGACGACAACGCGGTCTACCGCCACAAGGAACTGTTGGAGCTACGGGATTATTACGAGGAGGACGGGCTCGAAATCCAGGCATCGCGTTACGGCATCAACTACATCCGGCTCGATGGCAACATCGGCTGCATGGTCAATGGCGCCGGACTCGCCATGGCCACCATGGACATCATCAAACTTGCGGGCGGCAGTCCGGCCAACTTCCTCGATGTCGGAGGCAGCGCCACGACCGAGATGGTTCGAAATGCATTCCAGATTCTGCTGGGCGACAAGAACGTCAAAGCAGTCCTCATCAATATTTTTGGCGGAATCATGCGCTGCGACATAGTTGCCAGCGGTGTTGTCGAGGCGGCACGTTCCATGGGCATCAGCGTTCCTATCGTGGTCAGGCTGGAGGGAACGAACGTCGAACGCGGCCAGGAGATTCTCAAAACCTCCGGGCTCAAGTTCACGGTCGCCGACGGCATGAAGGACGCTGCGGAAAAAGTTGTTGCACTGGCTACATAAGGAGAATCGCCTTGTCCATACTCGTTGATAAAAACACCCGTTTGGCAGTGCAGGGAATTACGGGACGTGAGGGATCGTTTCATACCCAGCAGTGCATTGCTTATGGAACGAAAGTGGTCGCGGGCGTAACGCCCGGCAAGGGAGGCACCTCGCACGAGGGCATTCCCGTCTTCAATACCGTCGCCGAGGCGGTCGCCAAGGAAGGTGCCAACGCCACCGTGATCTTTGTTCCCCCTCCATTTGCCGCTGACGCGATCATGGAAGCCATTGCGGCGCAAATGCCGCTGATCGTGTGCATCACCGAGGGGGTGCCTACGCTGGACATGGTCCGGGTTTCGTCCATGCTCGCCGGCTCCAAGAGCCGGCTGATCGGGCCGAACTGCCCCGGCATCATATCGCCGGGGAAATGCAAGATCGGGATCATGCCGGGCAGAATCTTTAAGGAAGGGAACGTCGGCCTGGTTTCACGCAGCGGGACCTTGACCTATGAAGGAGTCGGCCAGCTGACAGGCAGGGGCCTGGGACAATCGACCTGCATCGGAATTGGCGGGGACCCGATCATCGGCACCAACTTCATCGACGCGCTCAAGCTGTTCAACGCCGATTCGGACACTCATGCGGTCGTGATGATCGGTGAGATCGGCGGCACCGCGGAGGAAGAGGCTGCCTCCTACATCAAGCAAGACGTAAAGAAGCCGGTGGTCGGATTTGTCGCCGGACAGACGGCGCCTCCTGGACGCAGGATGGGGCACGCCGGCGCCATAATCTCCGGAGGTAAGGGGACCGCGGCCGAGAAGATGGAAGCCATGCGGAGTGCCGGGCTGCACGTCGTTACCAGTCCCGCCGACATCGGCGAGGCGGTCGCCAGAGCGCTTAAGGGGAAAAAATGATCGAGCAAACCCTTGCGATCATCAAACCTGATGGAGTTGCCCGCAACCTGATCGGTGCCATCATCCGGCGCATCGAGGAGCAGGGCTTGACCGTGAAGGCGCTGAAGATGGCGCATCTGTCCAAAAAGCAGGCGGAGGGCTTCTATGCGGTCCACAGGGAGAGGCCGTTCTTCAACAGCCTGACCACGTTCATGTCGGAAGGGCCGGTCGTCCTGATGATTCTGTCGGGTGAGGGAGCCATTTCCTCCTGGCGCGATCTGATGGGTGCGACGGATCCGGCCAAGGCCGTCGCGGGGACGATCCGCAAAGAATTCGGCATTTCCATCGAGCGCAACACGACCCACGGCTCCGATGGGCCGGATACGGCTGCTTTTGAGACTGCGTACTTTTTCAGCCGGATCGAGGCTTGCAACTGAGCCGAGATCTTGCGATTCTTTAATGTGAGCGTTCGGGCTTTCCGGCTTCCCTCTTCGTGACTCCCCCGAACCAGCGCTCGGAGGGGGATGGCCGGAGATCCCGCGCTCACAGGAGACTCCCATGATTCCCATGGGCCGGCTGCTTATTGTCGTCGGCATTGTCCTTATAGTCCTGGGTCTCCTCCTGAGCTATTCGAATTTTTTCTCTTTTCTCAAGCTTGGACGCCTTCCGGGTGATATCGCAATCAAGCGGGACAATTTCCGGTTCTATTTCCCCATCACCACTTCGATCCTCCTGAGTCTCATTCTGACCCTGGTCGTTTACCTCCTCAAGAAGTAGAACCGCCAGCACCAGGTTTCCGCATTTCGCTGATCCGCAGACTCGTCGCGTTGACAGGTGTACCTCGGCGGCATATAGTTTTGCCGCATGGGACAGCATTCAGAAAATCGTCATGTAGCACCTTTGGAACAGGCCGTTCTCGATGCGTTGCGCCGCGTCAAGGATCCGGATCTGCACAAGGACATTGTCACACTCAACTTCATCAAAGGCCTGAGCGTGGATCAGGGCAAGGCATCCTTTACCATCGAACTCACGACGCCGGCATGTCCGGTCAAGAAGGAGATGGAACAGCAAGCCCGTGAGGCGGTCCTGCAGGTAAAAGGCATTCGGGAGGTCGAGATCCGGATGTCGTCCAGTGTCACCGCCGGCCGGCACAGCATGGGCAAACAGGATATTGCCGGGGTCAAGAACATCATAGCCGTCGGCAGCGGCAAAGGCGGAGTCGGGAAGAGCACCGTCACGGTCAACCTGGCCGTGGCCCTCGCCAATACGGGTGCGAATGTTGGTTTGCTCGACGCAGACATCTACGGCCCCAATGTCCCTTTGATGATGGGAATCGCGGGGCAGCCTCATGCGGTGAACGAACGGATTCAGCCGCTCTCCAATCTCGGCGTGAAGGTCATGTCGATGGGTTTTCTGGCAGCTCAAGACACGCCGCTCATCTGGCGCGGTCCCATGCTCCACAACGTCATTCAGCAGTTCGTACGCCAGGTGGATTGGGGCGAGCTGGACTACCTGTTCGTGGATCTCCCGCCCGGGACAGGAGATGTCCAGCTCTCGCTGACGCAAACTGTCCCCCTCATGGGTGCCGTGGTTGTCACCACGCCGCAGGACGTGGCTTTGCAGGACGCCCGCAAAGCAATCATGATGTTTCGCCAGGTGCGGGTTGAGATCCTGGGTATCGTGGAGAACATGTCGTACTTCGAATGCCCGCAGTGCAGTACCCGTACTCACATCTTCAACCACGGCGGCGGCGAGCTTACTGCCCGGAAGTACGACGTGCCGTTTCTGGGAGAAGTGCCGCTGTACCTCGGCATTCGGGAAGGTGGAGACAGCGGACGGCCTATCGTCCTCGAGGAGCCCGGATCACCGGCAGGGAAGGCCTTTGCGCAAATTGCGGCCAATGTAGCGGCTCAGATCAGTATTGCCAACCAGAACAACCTGAGTGCCATGGTCATAGAGTAGTGAAGATACTGATCCTGCATCCTGGAGCGCTGGGGGACGTCATACTCTCGCTTCCCACGCTCCAAGTGCTGCGCGAACGGTTCCAGCACGCACGCATCACCCTCGCAGCCAACATCGACTTTGCCGGCGCGGTGGCAACCGGCTATGCCGACCAGATCATATCCCTGTCCGCGCTTCCCCTGCACCGGCTCCACGGCTCCGAAAGCATACCGCTCGAAGACGTGATGCTCTGGCGTTCCTACGACCGGATCATTTCCTGGACCGGGTCAGGCGCGGAAGGATTTACGAAACAGTTTGCGCAGCTGCATCCCTGCGTTCTCGTGGCATCCTGGAGGCCGGCCGCCGGTGAGGAGGCGCATGTCGCGAGCCTGTTCATGGATTCGTTGCGTCCATGGTTCTCTCCACCGCGGGAGATCGTCCCGCCGGGAATCAGGCTCGAGGCGACGGCTCGAGTGCAGGGAGAGGAATGGCTGCGGGAACAGGGTTGGCAGGGAAGGAAACCTGTTTTGGCACTGCACCCGGGCGCCGGAAGTGCCGCGAAGCGCTGGCCGCTGCAGAGGTTTCAGGGACTGGCGCAGTGGCTGGGCACGCTGGGAGACCCACTGGTCGTAGAAGGCCCCGCCGAGACTGGGATTGGCCGTGAACTGGCCGGCGCGTGCAATCCGGGCACGTATCTGGCATCCAGTCTCCCTTTGCCCTTACTGGCCGGGGTGCTGTCGCACTGCCGCCTCTATGTCGGCAACGACTCAGGGATCGCGCACCTGGCTGCTGGTTTGCAGACCGCGTGTGTGGTTCTCTTCGGTCCCACTTCGTCTGGAAACTGGGCCCCGATCGGGAAGCAGGTGGTCGTCGTGCGGAACACGCGCGGTTGTATCGCCTGCGAGGAAGAACCTGGGGCCGCCCACACATGTATGGGCAACATCCCACTCGAGACGGTTCAAGAACGGGTATTTCGAGTTCTGCAATCACGAGTTTGAGAAGAGCCCGACACCGCGAGATGCGCGCATAAGGATCGCTTGCGGATTTCTTGGTTGCCGAAGCCGGTCTCCTATCAAGCCTGCTCGCGGGGGAGGCGGAGGAGTGCCTTGCACCCCTGCCCGGAACTGCGGTTCGCGAGGCTGAGCGCCCCGCCGTGGGCCTCTGCGATCTGGCGACTCAGAACCAGGCCTATTCCCGAGCCGTGCGGTTTGGTGGTGAAGAAGGGTACGAACAGATTTCCCGTATTCGGGAGACCGGGCCCTTCGTCCTCCACCCAGACTTCGAGTTGAGCCGCCGTCGTGGTCCACCCGACACTTACGCCGCCGCCGGTGACCAGCGCTGCGTCCACGCCATTGCGCAGGAGGTTGATGAGGAGCTGATCCAGTTGATCTCCGTCGGCTTGAATGACAATATCCGGACCCTCAAGGACCGACACTGCCAGCCTGGTTTCCAGACTGGCCACGCGCCGGACCCAGGTGCGCACTTCCAGCGGCCGTCGTTGAGGCGACGGCAGGTGGGACAGCCGCGAATAGCCGTCCATGAACCGGCTGAGAGCTTCGCCGCGGTTGCCGATGATGGCCAATCCCCGGTGCATGTCCTCCTTCCAGTCATCGGGGCGAGGATCGCGTGACAGCAGTCGGTCGAGGCTGGCCGCGATGGAACGGATGGGCGCGAGCGAGTTGTTGAGTTCGTGACCAAGAACCCGGATGAGTCGTTTCCAAACCTGCCGTTCCTCTTCACGCAGGGCACGGGTCAAGTCCGACAGGACCAGCAGCTGGTGTGGCAGCCCATCCTGTCGGAAAGTGGTGCGCCGTAACTCCCAGCGCCCGCTGCCTCCAGGGAAGGAAACCTCGAGCAGCCTCGAGTCCTCGGCGTCCAGGCAATCCGCCAGCCCCAGCTCCGCGGCGCCCTGTCCGACCAGGCGGTCCGATGGCTGTGCGAGAAGCCGCTCGCCGGCACGATTGACCAGCCTCAGGATCCGGTCGCCGTCGAAAGCGAACAGGGCTACATCGATTTCCTCCACGACCTTTCCCAGAAGGGCGGTGGCCTCGACGGCGCCGAGGCGCTGCTCCTGGAGAGTGGCGCCGAGCGCGTTGATCTCGGCCATCACGTCACCGAGAGTGTCGGCGCGATCGTATCCACGGGCGCGGATCGAGAAATCTCCTTCCCTCAGAGCTGCCAGCAGATTGGAGATTGTCTGCAGCGGACGAACGACCCGGCTGCGCAGGGCAAAGGAGAATCCGAGCCAGGATCCCAGGATAACGACGGTGAGGGTCCAATCGACCTTCGGGGTATGGTCACCCAGCCAGAGCAGCAACATGGCCGCCAGCGCAGCAGGAAAGCCGGCCACCAGTGCCAGGATCACGATTTGGGAGTCGTGACTCAATTGTATTCCCCGGCGCCGGAGCATGGACGCCTTCCGGGCGGCGTGACGCCTGGCGAGGAAGCCGCCGCCGGCGTCATTCCCAGCCGGAGGCTCGAGAGGTTCCTTCAACGACGGAGACGCTGACATCGTTTTTCACCTAGATCCCGTAACGCTGCAGCCGGCGATAGAGCGCGCTGCGGCTCAATCCCAAGGCCTCCGCTGCGCGGCTTACATTTCCTTCGAAGCGTGCCAGAGCTTTTCGGATCAAGAAGCACTCGACGTCCTCCAGGCTCATGTCCTCTATCCGTGTGCCGCTCTGGTGTTCAGTATTGAGCCAGAGGTGTTGGGATTTCACGATCTCCCCTTCCGCCATGAGCACGCCCCGCTCCACAACATGGTCCAGTTCGCGCACGTTGCCCGGCCAGCTATGGGTTCGGATCATCTCCCGAGCCGGGTTGTCGAAACCGGTCAGGGCCTTCCGATACCGGGCAGCATGCTGACGGAGGAAATGCTCTGCCAGGAGCAGGATGTCGGGGCCTCGATCCCTCAGGGGAGGGAGATGGATCTCGATGGTATTGAGGCGATAGAGCAGATCCTGCCGGAAGCGACCGGCGCGAACCTCCTCGCTCAAATCAGTGTTGGTGGCACTCAGGATTCTGACGTCCGCCTTCCGTGTCTTGGAGGATCCCACTCTCTCATACTCCCCAAGTTCAAGAACCCGCAGCAACTTGGCCTGGAGGTTGAGAGGCACGTTTGCGATCTCGTCGAGGAACAGAGTGCCGCCCTCGGCGAGCTCGAACCTGCCCACGCGATCGGCCTTGGCATCAGTGAAAGCGCCGCGCACATGCCCGAACAACTCGCTCTCAAAAACGCCCTCCGAGAGCCCACCGGCGTTGATGGTGACCATGGGTTTGGTGGAGCGCCGCGAAACAGCGTACAGAGCCTGAGCCACTACTTCTTTGCCGGTGCCATGTTCGCCGGTGATGAGTACGTTGGCATCCGATGGCCCCACCCGGGTGATGAGCTCGAGAATCGGTTTCATGATCTGAGAACCGGCAATGAGCTTCGGGCGCGACTCGCTTCGCAGCAGCCGGTTCTCGGCCTCCAGACGCTGGCCTTTTCGGAGCGCTTGCCCGAGCTCGACTTGAGTGCGCAGAATTGTGAGGAGGCGCGAGTTGTCCCAGGGTTTCTGGATGAAATCCCGCGCTCCGCGCCGCATCGCCTCCACTGCCAGCTCAACGCTGCCCCAGGCCGTCATGACTACTATGGGGAGCCCTCCATCGAGAATCTGAATGCGCGACAGGAGGTCGAGACCTTCGAGCCCGGAGGTGGTGTCGCGGGTATAGTTCAGGTCCATGAGCAGGACGTCGAAATCGCGCGCCTCGAGCGCCTGCAGTATCGCGGCGGGCGAAGCAGCGGTCTCCGTGTGGTAGCCCTCACTCTTGAGCAGCATGAGGAGTGCTTCAACCACATCGGGCTGATCGTCGGCAATCAACATCCTGGCTGCCTTCAGATCCGTCATTGTCTATTTGCCTTAGATGGCGATTATGTCACTCACCGGCCGGGCGAGTCCATCAGCGAATGACGGCACGAGCAGGCACGGAGAACAGGGCAGGGCATAGCCGCATTCGATATATCTCAACGCAGGGGCCGTGGAGATCAGAGAAGATTGAAGTGTTGTCAAATTGTCTTACTCTGCGTTCTCCGCGAGCTGCGTTGAGAAGTCGAAGATCTTGGCTGGCCGGCCAGGATCCGACGACCGGTAGTATGTAAGTTCCTCGCATGGTCCGGCAGGGAGTCGGAGATCTAAGACCGGCAGTTTTGGTGGAGGTGGCGGGAATCGAACCCGCGTCCGAGAGCCTTCAGCGTGCAAAGCCTACATGCGTATCCGTATTCGTTGAGTTTCGCGGACGCAGCGATCGAATCGGCAAGGTCGATACGCCGCTAGCCCTGTAGGGTTTCGGCTCGGATCTCAGAGCCTGGATCCTCGCCTATCCTGCTGATCGGCGCCTCAATCCAACCCCGCAGGCAGGATCGGCGAGACGTGACCGCCTAAGCGGCCAGTGCTAACTGAGTGTCAGCAGTTAAGTTATTTCCACGATTTTACGAGTCGCGGAGCACTCGGCATGCCTCTGCAGCCTCTTTGACCCCCGTCGAATCCAGTTCACCCCCATTAGTAACTCTATATTTATATCATATTTGCTCTTTCCGGACTAAGTCAATGAGAGTCAGGAGAACGGAGTTTGGCTTGAGAAGCTGTGCGTCAGCCCGGCGACTCCGCCAAGGTCGCAGTTGACTCTCGCCATTATTCATTGAATGAACAGGCATGACCTCGTGGAGCATTCTCGAGAGCGACCGGATAACATCCGAGGAACTCCGTCGTCCGTTGCCTTCGTACCCCCAATTTTGGCCTCTGAATTTTTCATTCAAAATTCTGCATGAAATAAGGTTGACAGTCCGATAAGTGGTAAATAGAATGCCCCAATCAACCAGCAACCTGGAAGCTGAGTTACTGGCAGTCCTCTGACGCCGGAGTTTGATCTTTTGGAGAAGAAGGGATCCAAATGTTCAAAAAGAGGCTTTATACTTTCATCGTGGCCGGCCACGCGGATGGAAAGGTCTGGCGCCTTTCGCTTCCTTACTCGGTGCTTGCGATTCTCGGCGTTTTCGCGCTCGTGGGCATTATCGCGGTGGGCGGAGCGGCATTTCAGTACGGGCAGATGATCCTCAAGGTGGGCGATTACGAGGACCGCCTCTCGGAAAACGACGCTCTTCGGTTCGAAAACCACGAGTACAAGGTGCAAACTGCCCAGTTGGGTGAGAAGATCGATTCCCTCGAGAATCTCGCTCACAAACTGATGGTCTTTTCAGGCTATAATTCGGACAAGGCTGTCGGAGGTGTTGGCGGCATGTCGGCGGATACTCTGACCCGGCCCCGGCCGGTTTCCGCGGGCACCCTGCAGTCGATCCCCTCCTATGACAAGAAACTGGTCACTCTCGAAGAGAAGTTCCTGAACCTTGATCATCAGATCACCGATGGCGTTCTCTTCGAGGCTGCCTTTCCCAATATTCAGCCGGTCAAGGGATACGTGACCGCCGGCTGGGGTCGCCGGAACGACCCCTTCGATCCAAGCGTGACGGAAAGTCATCCAGGGGTGGATATATCAGCTCCCATGGGGAGCCGCGTTTTCGCTCCGGCTGATGGAACGGTCATATTCGCCGGCCAGCGTGCCGGTTACGGGAACATTATCGTAATCGACCACAAGTTCGGGATGACGACGCGTTATGCTCACCTGATGCGGATGGACGTGCAGGTGGGCCAGCACGTTTCCCGTTACGACATCATTGGATCCGTGGGCAAAACCGGCAGGGCGACAGGGCCGCACCTCCACTATGAGGTTTGGCAAAATGACCGGTGTCTTAACCCGATGAAATATTTCCAGCCATCTTCGAACTTCCGCGGCAGCTTGCCCTGAAGCCGGCCGCATCCCAAGAATCCTGGCCGCGATCAAGCATTCCGTTCCCTCTATGCAATGCCGCACTTTCCCTTCGATGCGGGAGGGCTTTCGTCGCCGCTATCCGAGCCTCCCGGAGTCTGCATAAGTCGAGCCGGGAACGCGCTTTTCTCTTCCGTAACTCGTTGACTGGGATAGGTCTATCTGTTACATTACATCGCTTATACCCGTCCGGAGATCTCCCTGCATGTTCAACACGATTCTCACCAAGATCGTCGGCAGCAAAAACGAGCGCGATCTGAAAAAGCTGGCGCCGTCGGTCCAGAGCATCAATGAGCTGGAACCGGAAATGCAGCGCCTTTCGGATCTGCAACTGGCGGAGCTGACGCCCAGATTCCGCCAGCGACTTGCGGACGGAGAGTCGTTGGACGACATTTTGCCTGAGGCGTTTGCGGCCGTCAGGGAGGCGGGCAGGCGCACCCTCAACATGCGTCACTTCGACGTGCAGCTCGTCGGCGGCATGGTTCTGCACCAGGGAAAGATCTCCGAGATGAAGACGGGGGAAGGAAAGACCCTGGTCGCTACCCTCCCCGCGTACCTCAACGCACTGGAAGGGAAGGGCGTCCACATCGTCACCGTCAATGATTACCTGGCAGGGCGCGACAGCGAGTGGATGGGTAAGGTTTACCGGATCATGGGGTTGACGGTCGGCTGCATCCAGCATCCTCTGACCGACGAAGAGCGCAAAGTTGCCTATGGCGCCGACATCACCTACGGCACGAACAACGAGTTCGGCTTCGACTACCTCCGCGACAACATGAAGTACGACCTGGCCGATTGTGTACAAAGGGGATTCAACTACGCGATCGTGGACGAGGTGGACTCAATCCTGATCGATGAGGCGCGAACTCCTCTAATCATCTCGGGACCGGCCGAAGAATCAACGGACAAGTACTACAAGATCGATCGCATCGTTCCCAGGCTCCGTCGTGACGTCGACTATCAGGTGGATGAAAAAGCGCGGACCGTGAACCTGACCGAGGAGGGGGTCGAAAAGGCCGAAAAGCTCCTTGCAGTCGGTAATCTGTTTGAGCCCCAGAACATGGACTGGGTCCACCACATCTACCAGGCACTGAAGGCCCATCTGCTCTTCAAGAGGGATGTGGACTACATGGTCAAGGATGCCGAGGTGGTGATCGTCGACGAGTTCACCGGCCGTCTGATGCCCGGACGCCGTTACAGCGACGGTCTCCATCAGGCCTTGGAAGCCAAGGAGAATGTGAAGATCGAACGC
This sequence comes from Terriglobia bacterium, assembly GCA_020072565.1. Lineage (NCBI taxonomy): Bacteria > Pseudomonadati > Acidobacteriota > Terriglobia > Terriglobia bacterium. Next base: position 46,773 of record JAIQGI010000033.1, on the reverse strand, counting down.
GAGAACCAGACCCTCGCGACCGTTACTTTTCAGAATTATTTCCGTATGTACAAGAAGCTTGCCGGCATGACCGGAACTGCGGAAACCGAGGCGGAGGAGTTCTTCAAAATATACAAGCTGGAAGTCAACGTGATTCCGCCCAACAAGACTCTAGTCCGAACCGAGCATCAGGACATCATCTACCGCACCGAACGGGAAAAATACAACGCCGTCGTTGAGGAGATCAAGGAGCTGCATGAGGTGGGCAGGCCGGTCCTCGTGGGCACCGTCTCGATCGAGAAGTCGGAGAAGCTCAGCACGCTGCTGAAGCGCAGCGGTGTTCCCCATGTCGTCCTGAACGCCAAGTACCATGCCAAAGAGGCGGAAATTGTAGCCCAGGCGGGCAGGAAGAAATCTGTGACCATCGCGACTAACATGGCCGGGCGGGGCACCGACATTCTGTTGGGCGGCCATCCCGACTTCCTCACCGTGCAGAGCCTGCGCGAGAAGAACCTGGCTCCGGAGACCGTTGCCAAACAGGAGTATGACCGCATCCGCGACCATTGGCAGTCCGTCTGCCAAAGAGAGCATGACGACGTCGTCGGGCTTGGCGGATTGCATATCCTGGGCACAGAACGCCACGAGGCCCGGCGTATCGACAACCAGTTGCGCGGGCGCGCAGGGCGCCAGGGTGATCCCGGCTCCTCGCGCTTCTATCTCTCGTTGGAAGACGATCTCATGCGCATCTTCGCCAGTGATCGCATCTCGGGCATCATGCAGTCGCTCGGAATGGAGGAGGGCGTTCCGATCGAGAGCAGGCTTATTACCCGTCAAATCGAGCGGGCACAGAAGCAGGTGGAGGCACGCAACTTCGAAATCCGCAAACACCTGCTGGAATATGACGATGTGATGAACAAGCAGCGCGAGGCCATCTACGCCATCCGCCGCGATCTGCTCGAGGGTGTCGACCAGAAGGAATACATCATGAATCTGGCGGAGGACATCCTGATCGAGTTGATCGACAAGTATGCCCCCCGCGACAAGCATCCCGGCGAGTGGGATCTGGAGGGCCTGCGCATCAGCGTTGGAAATCAGTTCGGTACCGACATCACGGCTCTTGGTTTTGACGTCAAGGAGGCGACCTACCAGGAGCTGTCAGAGAAACTCAGCGACACCATAAAGCGCATTTACGAGGACAAGGAGAAGCGAGTCGGCCCGGAGTTCATGCGCTACCAGGAACGCATGATCATGCTCCAGGTGCTCGACGTGCAATGGAAGGACCACCTGCTGGCCCTCGACCATCTGAAAGAGGGCATCGGCCTGCGCGGCTACGGTCAGCGGGATCCTCTCATTGAGTACAAAAAGGAGAGCTTCGAGATGTTCGAAGCTCTCAACGCCCGGCGGGAGGAAGAGACGATCCGCTACCTCTTCCTGTTCGAGCCCATCAGTATTGAAGAGCAGCAGGAACGGGCACGACAGCAGGAAGAAATGCGCCGCAGACAGGCGCGCGAACAGAGCCTCGTCTATGGTTCGGGTGGCGACGGGTCCGTTGCTCAGCGCAAGCGCGATGTCGCCAAAGTCGGACGCAACGACCCCTGCCCCTGCGGCAGCGGAAAGAAGTTTAAAAAATGTCACGGAAAATGAATCGCACCAATTGAACCACAAAGGCCCAAGAGACCTCAATGAACAAGGTGCTTTGAGGTCTTAGAGGTCTGCGCGGTTTGGTTCGTTGCCTCGGTATCCCAACATCCCTGAAAGAATGCCATGGTTCGAGACGTAAACTTCAAAGAGGCGATTACTTTTGACGATGTGCTGCTGGAGCCGGCCAAGAGCGATATCCTTCCCACGGAAGTGGACATAACCACCCGGCTGACCCGGAGGATCTCCCTGAACATCCCGCTGCTCAGTTCTGCGATGGACACGGTAACAGACTCTCGCATGGCTATTGCCATGGCCCAACAGGGCGGCATGGGCGTTGTCCATAAGAACATGTCGGTTGAGGCCCAGTTCGAGGAGATCGACCAGGTCAAGCGCTCCGAGAGCGGGATGATCGTGAATCCCATCACCATGTCTCCGGAGCAGAAAATCCATGAAGCCATGGAGGTGATGAAAAAATACAAGATCTCCGGGCTCCCGATCACTTCCAGGGGCAAACTGGTGGGCATTCTTACCAACCGGGATCTCCGCTTCGAGACAAGGCTGGACCTCAAGATTTCGGATCTGATGACCAAGGACAATCTGATCACCGTCCCCGTGGGCACCACTCTGGAAAAGGCCAAGTCCATCTTGCACCGGCACCGAGTGGAGAAGCTGCCGGTCGTGGACGACAAATACCGCCTGCGAGGGTTGATCACCGTGAAGGACATACAGAAGAAAATCGCTTACCCCAGCGCCTGCAAGGATGGGCTCGGCCGATTGCGGGTGGGGGCGGCTGTCGGGGCCACCGGCGATTTTCTGGAACGTGCGGCCGCCCTGGTGAAGGCCCATGTGGACGTCCTCGTGGTCGACACCGCCCACGGTCACTCCACGCGGGTGATCTCGGCGGTGAAACAGCTCAAGCGCAAGTTTCCCGAAATCGACGTCATCGCCGGGAATGTGGCAACGGAGGCGGGGACCAGGGAGTTGATCCGTGCAGGAGCCGACGCCGTCAAAGTAGGCATGGGCCCCGGCTCGATTTGCACCACGCGTGTGGTCACGGGCTCCGGCGTGCCCCAGATCAGCGCAATTCTGAACTGTGCCAGGGCGGCGCGGCGCGAACGCATCCCGCTCATAGCCGATGGCGGCATCAAGTATTCCGGCGACATCACCAAAGCGCTGGCTGCCGGGGCCGATTGCGTCATGGTCGGCTCTCTTCTTGCGGGCACGGACGAAAGTCCCGGGGAGACCATCCTCTATCAAAATAGAAGCTACAAGGTTTACCGGGGCATGGGTTCGCTCGAAGCCATGAAGGCAGGGAGCCGGGATCGCTATGCCCAGGAGGGGGTGTTCCTGGAGAAAAAACTCGTTCCCGAGGGGATCGAGGGGATGGTCCCCTACAAAGGGAGTATCGAAGTGATGATTCCACAGCTCACCGGAGGTCTGAGGGCGGGCATGGGTTACTGCGGCTGCCGGACAATTCGTGAACTGCGGACGAAAAGCCGTTTTATCCGCATTACCAGCTTCGGACTCAAGGAGAGCCACGTTCACGACGTTCTCGTGACCAAAGAGGCTCCCAACTACCGAACCGAACTCTAGTGAGAAAGGCGCAAGAAGGGGACATCCTGATTTTCCGACTATTGCTGTGTAAGTCCCATAAAAAGTGGGCCTCCCGAATCTCCAGGGGGGACACCCTAAAATCCCGGGATCCGCGAGGAGAGTCGGAACGTGCCCTGTTTTCCCCCTCTTTCATGATTTCGCTTAGACTTTTTGGCCGCCATCGGCGTCCCTATCATGTCGGCCTGCAGCGGAGATCCTTAGGGGCATGAGGCAGACCAGGTGATCCGACGATTTTTGGAAGGTGATGAACAGGCGTTCACCGAGCTTGTCAGGCAGTGGGAGACCAAGGTTTTCAATTTTGCGTGGCGCTATCTGGGCAACCGGGAAGACGCGCAGGATGTCGTTCAGGAAACCTTTCTCTCCGTCTTCAAGTCGGCCAAGAGCCTGCGCGATCCGGACAGTTTCCCCACCTGGCTGTACCGCATCACCCTTAACCATTGCCGATCGCGCTGGCGCAGGCGGTCCTCCGACGTGGCGTTGGACGAACCGCTGCAGGGTGGCGCGAACGGTGAAAGGGATCTCACTCTGTCGATGACGGCGGGATATGAGCCGCGCGATAGCGTCGAAACCCGCGATCTGATTCGGAAGGCATTAATGGGACTCAGCGAGGAGCACCGTTCCGCCATCATTTTGAAGGAATATGTGGGGCTCAATCTCGAGGAGGTTGCCCGGGTCATGGACTGCCCCCTATCGACTGCCAAGTCTCGGCTGTATCACGGCTTGAGAGGGGTGCAGCGCAATCTGGCCCGAATCGGCATTCGTTCGTAACGCCATTAGCCAGGAAGTTTGCCATGCGATGCGATGAAATCAAGGAACGCTTTGTGGATCTGCTTTACCATGAACAGGGGACTCCTTCGGCCAGTCCGGAGTTGCAGGCGCACTTTCGATCGTGCCCCAACTGCCAGAAGGAACTGGCCGAGCTCAAGGATCTCCAGACGACCCTCAAAGTCTGGCGGGACGAGCCGCCGCTGCGGCCGGTGACGATCCCGCGGCCGGAGCCCGTCCACAGCCATTGGTGGTTTCCCAATTGGCACATGGCCCGATACGCGGCCATTGCGGTGCTGGTCACACTGGCTTTCCTGGGGCTTTCGAATGCCAGCATCCGATGGGACCGGAATGGTTTTTCGTTCAGGACCAGCCTTCTGCCCAATGCAGCGCCGGCACCGCTGCCCTCCTCCGACTTCTTTACGAAGGAGGAGACGCAGGCGATTGTCCAGAGGATTATGGAGGAAACTCGGGATGACAACATCCGGATGGCGCATCAAGTGCTGGATACGGTCGACCAAGAGCGCGCTACCGAGTATCGCAGCATTGCTCGCCAGATCAAAGAGAGCCGCAGCAAGAACTAGCCGGTCCGGTCAGGGCCGCATTAGGGGGGAAATACAGGTGACTACGCAGGGCAGGATACGACAAGCATGGTTCAGCGCTCTGGTTCTTGGATGCTTCTGCCTGTCGCTGGGAGCCCAGAGCATCCCGAGCACCCAGACCGCTCAGAGCACCAAGGCAGTGAAAGTCGAAAGCGCGCTGGTGCGCCCATTTATTCAAGGCTTTGAAACCGCCCTCAACATCGCCGCCGCCGCCTCGTTCCCGGGTCCATTCGGCGTGGAACAGAAGGCGAGAGGCTTCTATATGCCGGGATTCGGATACGAATTCATCTTCGCCGTCAATACTCGCCGCGGCGTGGTTCAAACTCCCTTTGGAGCATATGATCCTGACGCGGATAAGACGCCCGAGCAGCGAAAACAGCGCGTCGAGGAATTGAAGGGAAACCTGGTGCGTATACTCCTTAGTGCCGGCAATGGAGCGGTGAAACTGCAGAAGGATGAGTACGTGGCGATCATCGCCGTCTTTGAAGAGCGAGACCCGGTCAATCCCGACGGAAATCTGAGCAAGACGCTCATTTTGAGCGTACTCAAGAGTGATTTGGACGAACTGGCGAACAAGCAGGAACGCTACAGCGAGCTCAAGCAAAGGGTGAAAATCGTTGAGTATTAAGGTACAGGCAGTCAAATCACGCAAACTGATCGGTCAAGTCTTCCTGGAACGTGGCCTGATTGATGACGAGGAGCTCCGCACAGCCCTCAATCTTCAGTCCGAATCGCGGGAGAAACTCGGCAAGCTGCTCGTCGATCTCGGCTATGTTTCCGAGAAAGACTGCCTTGCCGTGGTCGCGGACCACCTGAACATCTCAGCAATCAGCGGTGTGGAGTATCCAGCCGTCCCGGTTCTGGAAAACGTCCTCACGCTGCGATTCATGAAGCAATGCAAGTTCGTTCCCGTGGCGCTGGAAAACAACGTTCTCACCCTGGCGATGACGGATCCCCTGGACGATGCCACTCAGGACCTGGTGCGGCAAACTACGGGGTACGCCGTGAATGCCGTCTTAGGGGCTGAGAGCGAGATCATGGACGTCCTGGAGAAGTTCTACGGCTCCTCCGCCTCCACGTTCGGCCGCATTATCGAAGGGATTGACGAGGGGAACCTCGAGAGCCTTTCGGATGAGATCGAGGATATCGAACAGTTGAAGGACCTTGCTTCGGAGGCTCCCGTGATCAGGCTGGTCAACCTGATCATCTCCAAAGCTATTGAAGGCAGGGCCAGCGACATCCACATCGAGCCCTTTGAAAAGGATCTGAAGGTCCGCTACCGCATTGACGGCATCCTCTACGATGTTGAATCCCCCCCCAAAAAGCTGAAGGCGGCGATCATCAGCCGTGTCAAGATCATGGCCAAGCTGAACATTGCGGAAAGGCGCCTGCCGCAGGATGGCCGTATCAAATTGAAGGTTCTGGGGAAGGACATCGACTTGCGCGTCTCCACCCTGCCGACGATGTATGGCGAGAGTGTCGTCATGCGTATCCTCGACAAGAGCAACAGTGATCTTTACGATATCAAGCGTCTGGGTTTTCCGGAGGATTCACTGCATGATCTGGAGGCGCTCATCCGCCGGCCTCACGGGATTCTCCTGGTAACCGGCCCGACGGGAAGCGGTAAGACGACCACGCTCTACAGCGCCCTGGACACGATCAATCTGCCGGATAAAAAGATCATCACCATCGAGGATCCGGTCGAATATCAGATGGACGGCATCAACCAGATCCAGGTCAATCCGATGATCGGCCTGACTTTTGCCGCCGGCCTGCGCCACATCGTGCGCCAGGATCCGGACGTCATCATGGTCGGCGAAATCCGCGATCTCGAGACCGCCGAGATCGCTATCCGAGCCGCGCTCACGGGGCACCTGGTCTTTTCGACCTTGCACACCAACGATGCTCCCAGCGCTATCACGCGTCTCATCGATATGGGCGCGGAGGACTATCTGATCGCCTCATCGCTGCTTGGCGTTCTGGCACAACGCCTGGTCAGGGTCATCTGCCCGCACTGCCGGATTGAGGTATTCCCGGTTCCGGAGATGCTGGATGAGATCGGCTACCGGCGCGGCAACGGTCACCAATCCCACCGCTTCTATGAAGGCCGGGGCTGCGAGCGCTGTGCCAACACCGGCTTCATCGGCCGAGTCGGCATCTACGAACTCATGCTTATCAATGACGAGGTGCGTAAACTGACTGTCGGCAAGGCGGATTCGGGACAGATCCGCAAAAAGGCGCTCGAATCCGGCATGCGCTCCCTCCGGGATGACGGCTGGTTGAAAGTGAGGGGCGGCCTGACGACGGTTTCCGAAGTGTTGCGCGTCACTCAAGAGGCTTAAGGGCGAAGATTTTATGGCGGCGTACACATATAAAGCAGCGACGATGGAGGGCAAGCTGGTCGAAGGGACCATGGAGGCGATGGACCTGGGCATTGTGTCCCTGCGACTCCAGGAGATGGGCCTGCTCCCTATCCGTGTCGGAACCGCTGCAAGAAGGACTCCCCTTACGCGCGACATTCCATTGCCGTGGAAGAGCAAGAAGGTGCGGCGCAAGGACCTCCTGGTTTTCACGCATGAACTCCACACCCTGGTGAGATCCGGCATCCCGCTCGACCGCAGCCTCGCCGTTCTCGCCAAACTGGCGGAAAGCGCGGCACTGGCCGAAGTGATCTCGAATGTACTCAGGGCGGTCAAGGAAGGCAAATCTTTCTCTGAAGCGCTCGGGCAATATCCCGAGGTGTTTCCCAAGGTGTACGTCAACATGGTGCACGCCGGCGAAGTGGGCGGGGTCCTCGAGGAAATTCTCGGGCGCCTGGCCGTTTTCCTGGAGACCAGCGAAAACCTTCGCTCTTATGTGGTCGGTGCCCTGATTTATCCGGCCCTCTTGTCTGTGGTAGCTATCGCCAGCGTGTCCATCATGACCTTGTTTGTCGTGCCGCGCTTTGCTGGTGTTTTCCGTGACATAGGAGTCCCCCTCCCGCTTGCCATGGCGATCCTTCAGGGGTTGGGGAACTTTCTCAGCTCTTACTGGTGGCTTCTCCTCGCGGCTGGAATCCTGACCGGTGTCTACCTGCGCCGGTTCCGGACGAGCCCTGAAGGGCGCTTGAAGTGGGATCGCTGGCTGCTCCGGCTTCCGCTCTGGGGTGCTGTAGTGCGCAAGATCGAGGTGGCACGTTTTTCCCGCACTCTCGGTACGCTCCTCCACAGTGGCGTCCCGCTTCTGCAGGGGATGAATATCGTGCGGGAGATTCTCTCCAACCAGGGCATCGCCATCGCGATCGAGCCGATTCGCAATGGGATCAAGAAAGGGGAGGGCATTGCCCAACCGATGAAACAGAGCGGTGTCTTCCCGCCGCTGGCAATACATCTGATCGAAGTGGGCGAGGAGTCGGGCAAGCTCGACACCATGCTGATCCAGGTCGCCGAAGTCTATGACGTGGAAGTTCGCAATGCAGTCAAGAATCTCATCTCCTTTTTCGAGCCCGCCCTCATCCTGGCGATGGGGCTCATTATCGGCACCATTGTCGTCTCGATGCTGATAGCCATATTCAGCATCAACGATGTGCCGCTCTAATAAAGGAAAACGTATGTCTGTTAACGAGAATAACCGAACTTCGGAGAAGGGCTTCACGCTCATCGAACTCATTGTCGTGCTCGTGATCCTGGGGCTGCTTGCGGCGGTCGTCGCTCCGAACATATTCAACAAACTGTCAAAGAGCAGAGAGCAGATTGCGCGCATCCAGATCAAGGAGCTCGAGGGGGCTCTCCAGATGTTTGCCTTCGACCTCGGTCGCTACCCGACCAATTCCGAAGGCCTGGAGGCTCTGGTTTCCAACCCGGGGAATCTCGAAGCGTGGAGGGGGCCGTATCTCGCCAAAGCGCTTCCCATGGATCCTTGGGGAAAGCCTTATGTTTACCGATGCCCAGGAACCCACTCGAACGATTTTGATCTCTTATCGTATGGGCCCGGCGGTGTGGAAGGTCAAGGTGAGGAAATCGGAAACTGGAAATGAGCCTTGCGCGCGCCCGCGCGACCGAGGTTTCTCACTTCTGGAACTGGTACTGGTTCTGGTCGTGATGAGCCTGGTCATGGCGGTGACTTATCCGGCGCTGTCGCGCGGCAGGACGGCGTTCCACCTGCGCGCTATCGGGCGCGATGTGATTAATGCTCTCCGCGTTGCCCGGGAGACGGCGGTGACGGAGCAGAAGGTGATGATGGTGACGATTGACAGCCAGACACAACAAGTGACGGTTTCCGACGATGTGGGGGATGGCGCCCGGACGTTTCAACCACCTGCGGACGTGAGGATCCTCGGGCTGACGAGCGCCGGGGAGGAGATGCTGCAGGACCCCCTGAGGATTCGTTTTCTTCCCAATGGGAGCTCGGAAGACGCACAGATCCTATTGAGGTCGGAGACCGGCGCCAGCCTGAAGATTGTGCTGGACCCCATCACAGGTGGGGCTCAAGTCGCTCCGAGTCAGGGAGAGAAAGCGCCATGAAGCGCGAGTCGGGGTTCACTCTTCTGGAAGTGCTGGTGGCGCTTACCATTATGGCCGTAGGAGTAGCTCTGACTTTATCCCTGATTTCGGGATCGCTCGGCAACATCCGGAAGGTGAGGGCTCACACGCGCCTGATCGACCACGCCCAGGCGGTGATGGAAACCGCGCTGCTCGATGACAGGATCCAGGGCGCAACCACGCTTCACGGCGATTTCGAAGACGGAACGCGCTGGTCGGTCGTGGTCAGCGAGGTTGAAATGCCGGCTCCCCAAACGGCGCTGCCGCTCAATACACAACTCCAGATGCTGACGCCCATCATGCTTTCGTATGTCGTGGATGTCATGGAACCGAATTCCCCCAAGCCGGATTTTCAACTGCAAACCCTGAAATTGATCAGCCCTCCGCCGCAGCCAGGGCAAGCCCGGGTGCCACAATGAGAAACCGGCCGCAAACACAGCGCATCCTGAGAGCCGAGGGATTTACCCTCCTCGAGATGCTGGTATCCGTGACCTTAGTCGCGTTGATGGCGCTTTCTATTTGGGCGGTACTGCGCATCAGCATTGCTTCCTGGAAGCGCGGCACGGAATCGATCGATGCCAACCAGCGACACCGCGCGACGTTGGATCTCATGCAGAAGCAGGTGGCATCTGTTTCCGCGATGATCCCACCAGTCGACCTGCAGACGGGCGCGGGGCAGGCTCCGATATTCGAAGGATCGCAAACCAGCGTTGAATTCATCTCGCTGTGCTCGCTCCGCTTTCGAGATAATCCCGGTTTGACCGTGGTCTCCTATGGGATCGTACCCTCAAACCAAGGGGAGTTTGCGCTCGTCGAGCAGGAGACACGATACCTGGGCGGGGACCCGACCCAGTACGTCGATTTTGCCGAGGGCGATCAGCCGGCTACCACCATTTTCGACCATCTTACCAGCGGGACTTTCGAGTACTTAGACCCCGGCACAGCCGACCGTCCGTCACAGTGGGTCACGGATTGGAGTGCCGTGGATTTGGGACGCCTGCCTACGGCGATGTCGATCACCCTGAACACTCGTGATGCCGTAGGCGCCCTGCAGAGCCGGAAGCTGGTCATTCCTTTTATGGCAGAAGTAGAAAGTCTGCAACCGGGTTTTATCGACCCGTTCGATGGGCGGATGGTCGTGCCCGGCGGCCCTCCGTCTGGTGGACGGCGGGGTGGTCCCGGTTCCAACAATCCGCCCGGTGGACGGCGGGGTGGGTCCGGCTTTGACAATCCGCCCGGTGGGCGGAGAGGCGGCCCGGGGCCCGGCAATCCGCCCCCCGGCGGACGGAGAGGGGGCAGGTAATGACGATTCGCCCCCTGATGGACAGAGTGGGAGGACCGCATCGGATGATGCGCACAGGAGACCATGATCGAGGCGTCGTCTTGATCGCACTTCTCTGGATTCTGACGATACTCTCCGTCATTGCGCTCAGCTTTGCGCGCGAGACATTTGTCGAAGTTGCCGCAGCGCGCAATGATCGCGATCTTGCCGATGCTTACTATATTGCCCGCGCCGGCATCGCGACTTCCGTCTACCAACTCTACCAGAAGATGTACCTGACCCCCCCGCCGCAAGGACTGCAGAATCTTCAGGCGCAGCAGCCGGATGCGGTCGACCTCGGAAAAGTCACGGGGCAGTTCGGCGACGGCGAGTACGAGGTGGAGATTCAGGACGAATCAGGAAAGATCAATCTGAACATCGTGATGGAGGAGCAGCTCAGGGCCTTGATCAATGTGATCGGCATCAGCGACCCCGACGCCAGCGTCATCGTCGATTCCATCCTGGACTGGCGCGATTCGGGCACCATGCCCAGGCCCAACGGCGCAAAAGATGACTACTACCAGACTCTGCAGCCTCCGTACCAGACGTGGAAAGACGCCCCCAGGATGAAGGCCGTGGAGGAGCTCCTGCTTGTTCGGGGTGTCACGCCGCAGTATTTCTATGGGCGCCGCGAAAAGACGCCTGATGGGCAAATCGTCGACCGTTACGGCCTGTTGCGGTGCCTGACTGTATATGCGCCTGCAACGCTGCGGATCAATATCAACTCCGCTCCGCTTCCCGTGCTGCTGTCGATTCCGGGTATGCCCCCCGCGGCAGCCCAGATGATATACGAGCGGCGGCAGGTGAAACCGTTCACGAGCTGGGATGAGATCAGCAAAGAAGTGGTGCCGAATCCGGGACCGGCGATTATTTCATACATATCGTGGACACGAACGGGCATTTTCACCCTGACTGCGTCTGCCCACAGGACGAACTCGAAGGCGCGCAGAGTCATCCGCGCGATCATTCGATTGAATCCCGGCGGGCAGGAAAAATACACGATTCTTTACTGGAACGAAAACATTCCAAACTGGTAGGGCGAGACAAAGTGATCTATCTGAAAACCAGCGTGGGGATTGAAATCCGGCAGCAGGATCTGCTCATTTCCTGTCTCAGGAGCAACTTTGCCGGCGGCGTATTCACCAACTATATGCGTGTCTCCGGCTACCGGCAGCGCGACCCGGAACAGGTGCGCGATGAAATCCACGGTTTTTTCAAGCGGGAAAAAGTCAATCGGGACAACATCGTGCTCGGTCTTCCCCGCCAGGACGTCATCTTGCGCTACCTGGATCTGCCCAAGGAGGTGGAGGATAACCTCAAGCAGGTCATGCTCTTTCAGGTGCAGTCCTTTGAGCCGACGGATGAGGAGAAACTGTATTACGACTTCGTGCCCATCCGCAACGGCCAGCCCGACAAGAGGCTGCATGTCCTGGTCATGATGATCCGGAAGTCCATTTTGGATGCCCACCTCGAGACCATGCGCCAGCTCGGCATCTGTCCGGCTGCCGTCACAGCCGGATCGGTGGCTCTCGCCAATATGTTTTTGGGAACACATAACGACGGCCGGGATAAGACCTTCATCATGGCCGACCTGAAGCCTGGCGGAATAGAACTCGCCGTTCTGCGCGGCGGGGCTCTCATCTACGGCCGGGAGGCTGCCAGACCAGGCGGTGTACCCTTGAAACAATTCCTGCTGAGCGAGATGGAAGTGGCGGTCGGGAAGGTGCGGCTCGATCCGGAAGAGAGTATCGATGGCATCATCATGGCCGGAGAGGAATCTGAGAGCGCACTTCAGGAGCTGTGGGAAGACGTGCCCGGCTGCGAACTGATGGGAGACAGGCTCCGGTTTGAGATGTCGCCGGAAAACAAGGCATTTCTTCAGGAGGCCGTGACGTCGCTCGGATTGGCCTACGTGGGCATCACACGCCGGCTGCCCATGAAGCTCAATCTGTTGCCAGCCGAGCGCAGAGTGCACCAGAAGCGCTGGGCCTATGTCCCCACCATCATACTCGGCCTGTGCATTGCCGCCGCTCTGGCTGGACTCGGTTTCCACCAAATGGTTCAGCAGCAAACCCTTATCCGCAACCTGGACCAGGAGATAAAAAAACTGGAGGCGCCCGCCAATCGCGTCAGGGAGTTGCGTTCCCAATCGCAAGCGCTCGGGAAAAGAATCGCCTCCCTCGAAGAGGTTTTGCAGCGACGCGATCAAAACCTGGATATCCTGCGGGAGTTGACCAACCTCCTCCCCTCCGACACCTACCTGAGGCAGTTTAGAAACCAGGATTGCACGATTACGCTGAATGGCGAGAGTCCTCCCTCTGCTTCTTCGGACCTGATCAGCAAAATTGAAAAATCGCCTCTGCTGAAGGATGTAATCACGATAAATGCTACGTTTAAAAACATCCAGACGGGCAAAGACATTTTCAGCTTTCAAGCTAAGTGCGAGAAATAAGCCGTGAAGATATCTATGAGAGAAAGGCAGTTTCTGATTGCAGGCGGCGGTGCTGTGATTTTGGTGCTTGCATTTTACCTGGTGCCGCTGCTTCTTCCGGAAGATCTTTCCGCCACTGTGGAAAACAAGAAAAACCTGCTGCAGAGGCAGAGGGATATGATCGCCCAGGAAGAGACCATCAAGGCTCGCATCAACCAGGACCAGCAAAGGCTGAATCAGGATCTGAGCCGATTATTACCTTACCAGAAGGCTTCCGATGCGGGGCCGGCGTTGCAGAAGGTGCTGCAGGATCTCGCCGACGCGAACCAGGTCGAGATGTCACGCAAGAACATCCAACCTGAGCAGAAGATCGATGACAACCTGACGAAAGTCACCGTTCAAATCGACGTCACCTGCACGATGGATCAATTGGTCCGCTTTCTCGCCGCGATCGAGAATTACGAGAAATTCTTGAAAGTGGACGCGCTTTCCATCATGCAGACGGGGATGCGCAACAGAGACCAGATTCGGCCTTCGCTCTGGGTGGCAGGTTTCGTTGCGATTCCGGCCCTCGCGGCAAAAACCGCGGAAAAGGCTCCCGGCGCGAAGTAGGGGCTGAAAAGATACTGAGGATGTTATGACCAAGAAATGGATTGCGATCAACCTGATGCTGCTGCTGGGTGCGGGGTTGCTGAGTTGGCAGCTCTATGTCTCCGCCCAGCGTTTCAACGCCGAAAACAGCCTTGCCAAGCTGGAGGGAATGCCGGCGGCAAAGAAGAAAAGTGCGCCCGAGGCCGCGCTTCCTGCGCAGCAGCCCGTTAAGAAGTACAGTGACGCGGAGTATGGCATCATTCCCGCGGCCAACCTCTTCGCCGAGTCCCGCAAGCCGGAGGAAAAGACAGACACGCCGGCGCCGGAGCCTCCCAAGAAGCTGGACAACCCGCCCATTCTGGTCGGGATCGTGGTTTCAGGCTCTCAGCGCGTGGCTATGATTAATGATCCTACAGCTCCCAACGTGCCCGGCACGCGGCGAACACAAACCATGCGGGTTGGGGACAACTATCGCGGATTTGTGGTGACGGATATTACGCAGAATGGCATGGTCCTGGAATCCGGCCCGAGCCGGGAAGTCGTACCGCTTTTTGCCCCGGGCAAATCCCCTCAGCAGGGTAAGACTCCGATTCTGGCAACCCAGGTAGTGAATTTCGGCCCTGGTCAAGCCCGGAGCCCGGGGGGCGCAGCAGTCGTGACTTCGGCTGCCGCCGGCAGGACAACGCCGATCTCAAGTCCGGCACCCACTGCCGGGTCACGCCCGGCCCAGCCCCAGACCCCTGCGCAACAGCGGGGAAGCGCGCAGGCAACGCAGCAGGCTCCTGCGATTCAGTTTCAGCAACCGACGCAGTTGTATCCGAACCAATACATTGATGCTCAGGGCAGGGTAATGACCCAGTCACCATTTGGCACCTTTCCTGTTCAACAGCAAACCATCCCGCCCCAGCAACAGCCGGTGAAAAAGTAACGAACCTTGTAACCAAGAGGAAGTCACGTGCAAACGTTCAAACGAAATCTATGGATAGCCAGCCTTGCATTTATTTTGGCCGCAACAGGCAGCATTACTATGGAAGGGGCCGTATCCCAGGAGCCATCCCAGTCCAACCCGCCAGGCCAGACTCAAGACCAGACCGCAGCGGAAAAACAGAAGGCGCTGCTGGAGCAGCGGCAGAAGGACCTGGAGAAACTTTTGCAGGAGATGCAGAAGGCAGCCGGTACCCCTGTTCAGGCGCCAGTTCCGGCCCCGATTCCACAAAATCCCCCACCCGTTCCAGGCATCGCCCCGCTGGTGCCTAACTCGCTCAACCAAATCCAGCTGAAGTTCGACGCGATGCCGTTGTTTGAGTTCATCACCAATGTTGCCGATATGCTGGGAATCACTCCGATTCTGATCGACCCGGATGTGAAGGGAACTGCCACCATCTACAGCTCCACCGCCATGGCGAAGGAGGACGTGTTCCCGATATTCAGCAGCGTCTTGAAAAACAACAACGCGGCGCTGGTAAAATCGGGGAATTTTTATAAGATCGTGCCGATTTCGCAGGGGCTCAGAGAAGGACTGGAGATTGTGGACAGTCCCCCTCCAGCGCCACCCGCAAAGCCGCCCTCGGACAAAGATGCTCCGAAGAAAACGGATCCGGCGGCCGCCGGCCCGGCCAAACCGCCCGCCCCGCCCGGTACCGTCCCACCTGCAGGCACGCCGCCTCCCGGCGCGGCTGTCACGCAACCTCCTGCCGGTGCGGCAGGAGCACCTCAGACTCCGCCTGCGCAGACGCTGCCCGTGCCGCAGGCGACTCCCCCCTCGCAGACACGCCCTACGGCTCCAGCTCCGCCCCATCTGGCTACGCACATCATTCGTGTCGAGTTCGTACCCGTTCAGAGCCTCGTCGAACCGCTCAAACTGTTCATGACCGAAGGCGGCGTGATCATGCCTTACGAGCGGCAGAACATGCTGATCATTACCGACTACACCGATAACGTTCAGAAATTGCTCGAGGTCGTCCACCTTCTGGATAACAGCTACCTCGATCCGGATCTGATCGAGCTGATCGAGATCAAATTCAATGTGGCGGCCGATGTGCTCGAGGACCTGCAGAAGGTTTTCGGCACCACCAAAGACAGCGGCACCGGGATTTACATGGTTTCGCTCGATCGCATTAACGCCATTTTGGTGATGGCTAACTCCAAGCGCGCTCTCGAGGAGGTGAAACGCTGGATTGCGCGGCTGGATACGACGACCGGCAGAAGCGTTCAAACCTTTATCTATACAGTCGAGAACGGAACCGCGTCGAACATCGCCATGGTTCTCTCCCTCCTGTATGGAGGCAGCGAGAGCGGTACGTCCGTTGGTATGCAACCGACGGGCGCAGGCGGCGGCTATTCTGGTGGCGCCCCGGGCGGTACAGGCACGGGCGGCCGCATGGGGACGGGGACGGGAACCGGTGGAATCCCCTATTCCAGCGCTCCGGGTAGTTCAAGATCCATGACATCGGCCCTCGGTGGGAGCTCCATGTTTGGCGGCGGAGGGCAGCAGGGTTACGGACAACAGGGTTACGGTGGCTTTAACAACCCCTATGGTTACGGTGCAGGGGTTTTCGGAGGACAGCAGATCGGAGGACCGCGGCTGAATCAGGGAATGGGAGGAATGACCGCGCAGGTGCTGAATGGCGGTCAGTTCTCGGGTCTGCAGGGGACCGTCCGGCTTGTGGCCGACGACATGAATAACGCCTTGATTATCCAGGGGAGCCGTGCCGACTATGAATACCTTCTGGAAACCATCAAGCGCATGGACATCCTGCCGCGCCAGGCGATCATCGATGCGCGCATCTTTGAGATCGACCTGACGGAATCTCTCAGCTTCGGCGTCTCGGCGACCCTGCAGGCACGGCAGCCGGGAGATGGCCTCACGACCGGCAGCATAGCGGCCGGTACCGGAGCCCTTTCCGCGCAGAGCTTTGCCTTTGTCGGGGCCTCGCGCGATATTCTGATGAATTTGAATGCGTTGCGCGCCAAGACAAAAGTGAGGATCCTGGAGGCTCCGTCGGTGCTCGCGATCGACGGCATGCCGGCGCATATTCAGGTCGGCGGTTCACAGCCGATTCCGGGTCAGACCGTTATCGGAGGAACGCTTGCCACGTCAAGCGTGGACTACGTGCCGACCGGCACGGAGTTGGAGATCACGCCCCGCATCTCGGCCTCCGGCACCGTGACCCTGATGATTTATCAGGGCGTAACCACTATCGGACCGGCGTCTACGGTAAATGGCCAGCCGACTCCAACCTTCAACACCACAAACGTGACGACCACTCTGGCGGTGAAGGATGGGGAAAGCGTTGCCATCGCCGGAATGATCAGGGAGGCGAACACAAACGGGCGCAGCGGCGTGCCGTTTTTTTCCGACATCCCGCTGCTGGGCGCCCTCTTCGGGAGCACCAATCGCAGCAACACGCGAACCGAGCTGCTCATCATGATCACGCCTCACGTGATCAGGACGCCGGAACGCTTCCGGGAAATGACGGACCAGATTAAGGATTCCCTGCGTAGCGTAGGCAAGTACGCGGACGAGAAGCAGAAGGAGATCAAGGAAGATCAGGAAAAGGGACTCAAGGAGCGCTTCGACCAGCAGCAGAAGCAGATAAAAAAGTCGGAACAAAAGTCCGATCCGCCTCCGCCGATCAAGAAAGAGGAAGAACCGTCAGCCGACGTTCGACCTCGGATCCCCGACTTCGACTTCCCGCATCGGACCGTCTGAAGGGAATGCTCAACGATCTGAGAGCGTAAACGGCAGGAAGTCAAAATTATGAAGGCGGGATTCAGAAGATGTGAGAAGATAGCGCCGAAGGAAAGCGCCTTAAGGGGTAGCCCGGGGCAAACGAAGCGTCGCCCCGGGCTAGAGTCTGATCAAGGATCGCTGCACAACTGGGATTTATTCTGCCCCTGACTCCTTTCGTCTGTCCCGTCAATGAAAAAGGCTCACTCGAGAGCTAAAGGACCACAAAAGAGACAGGCCGGTGCGACCCACCGAGGGGACGATATTCTTATCCCCATTCTGGCTCGCGCAATCCTGGTGGCCGCAGGTTTTGCCCTTTTCCTACCTGTAGTTGCCAATGATTCCTTTTATTTCTCCCTCATATTCCTGAAAAGCGTCCTGTTCCGAGCTGTGGTTGAGTGCATGCTCCTGCTCTATGTGGTGCTGGCAGCGCTTGCTCCCGCGTACCGACCCCGGCTTCACCTTATCTCCTACGCGTTGCTTGCCTGGTTTGGCGTTATGTTCATCAGCTCTTTGCCAGGCGTCAGCGTCGACGCCTGGACCAGCTGGTGGGGAGACTTCAGGCGCATGGGAGGCCTGGTCTCGCAGTTGCATCTATTAGCCTATTTCTTCGTTCTGAGTCAGAGTCTCAAGCGCGAGCGCGACTGGCTGAGCCTGTTTACGGCTTCGCTTTTCTTCGGCGTGCTGATGGGATTCTCGGGCATGGTGGAGTATCTGGGGCTGGGCTACCTGTATCGGTTCCCGCAGGAAAGCCGCATCGAAGGGGCCGCGGGGAATGCGGGCTTTCTTGCCGCCAACATGCTGCTCAATTTCTTCATTGTCCTGTGGCTCTTAAGCCGCAAGGATAAGGACTCGGCCTATCCCCTAATTGCAAAAGTGTGGCTGACACTCTTGGTCTTGCTGGATCTGTTCGCAATATGCTGGGACCAGTTCAGCGGCGCCGGTATCACTTCCGGACTGGCACTGCCCCCAGTTGCCATCTTCGCGCTCATCCTCCATGCCGCGACCATCTGCTGGTTCATCATGCGCCGCAACGTCCGCGCCGGCCAGGTTTTCCTCGTTCTTTTCGGCGCGTGGTGCATTTTCTGGATGTACCTGACACAGACCCGCGGCGCCATGCTCGGTCTGGTCGGATCCGTTCTGTTCCTCCTGGGCTGGTATTTGTGGGGCAGCGCATCCAGGAAGGCGAAACTGGTGTGTGGCGGTTTGCTCCTATTCGTAGTTTTGATGTCGTCGCTCATGCTCCTCAACCGCCAGTCAGCCTGGGTGCGGAGTCATCCGACACTGTTTCGCTACACCACGCTCTCCCTCAAAGACCCCTCCATCGAAAATCGTGTCGCCACGTGGAGAGCCGCTGCCGTTGCCATTCAGGACCGGCCCATCTTCGGTTGGGGGCTTGAGAATTTCAAGAACGCTTTCGACGCCCACTTTCCCAACGAAATCTATCGCTCGTTGTACACGGAAGTATGGTTCGATCGTGCTCACAACCTGTTCATTGATGTTGCCACGACGACCGGTTTGATCGGGCTGGCGGCTTATCTCACTTTTTATGGCCTGATCCTCACATTTCTCATGCGGCAGTGGTATCGGACGAAAGATCCGGCAGGCAGCCTCGTACTTGTCGCTTTGTTATTGGCCTATCTGCTCCAGGGTCTTTTTACCTTCGATACCATAAATACCGACGTGACCCTCTACCTCGTCCTGGCGTATGTCGTTTACCTGCACGCCGGATCCAAGAGCCCGCAGCCCGATCCGGTGCGGAGACCTGTGCAGACCGGAGTGACTTGGAAGGGTCGGGCCTCGATCGGAGCGGCCGCGATAATTCTGCCTGCAGCCTGGACCTTTGCCGTCAGCCGGCCTTTCGAATCGAATCGACTGCTCCAGCGCGCAAGATTATCCAGCAAAGTAATTGATCCGCGAACAGGCGCAGTGCGCACTGCTTATGGCGAAGGACTTATGGGGCTTTATCAGCGGGCCGATGAATATCAGACGACCGGGTGCCATGAACTGCATGAGGTGTTTGCCAACTATGCATTGGACGTGGCTCGTTCATCCGATATCCCGATCGACTGGAAGATCCGTGTGATCCGGAAGGGAGTCGATTTCTTCAAGGAGAGCATTCAACGGATACCCGCCAATGCACGTTACTACCTCTACATGGCAAGTCTGGTAAATGCCACGTCCGATATCGTTCGTCAGGCCGATCCGCTGTTGGCTGGATCGCTGGCAGAGACAACCCTGGCAATGCTGCAGAAAGCAGAAGTCCTAAGCCCGAGCCGCCCGCAGGTGTACCTCGAAAGAAGCCAGACTTTTCTTTTTCTGGGCCGGCCAGAAGATCGACTAGCCGCATTTGAAAAAGGTGCGGCGCTGTGCGTCGCGATCAAGGAACCGCACGTCGACCTCATTACTCTGTATATCGCGAGCGGCCGTTTTAACGACGCTGCGAGAGAATGGCAAGACCTCAAGGAGCGAGGGTTCAAGCTGACTGCGGCGGACTACGATCGCGTGATCAGCTTTTACGATGCCAGCAAGAAACTGGAACCCATAGTCGAGCTTTACAGGGAGCAACTCAAGGAAACCCCCAACGATGCCACCGTTCTGGCTCGATTGGCCGGCACGTACCGGGACCTGGGTGAAGTGGACCTCGCACGCCAAACCGCAATGAAGGCTGCCACTCTGTCGCCAAAGGTGGCCGCTGAGCTTCAGACCTTCCTGGACAGCCTCAAACGATCCTCCCGATAACTTCACTCCCATAATTTCGCTTGCGCCCGAGTCCCCTTCGCGATAAAAACACTCCCAAGTTGGAGAAGAACTGGGATCGGCATCAGGTGTGGATTTGCGTTTTCCTGGCGGTTGCCACGCTGGCGGTCTATGCCCAGGTGTACCGGCACGATTTCATTGATTTCGATGACGGCGCATACGTCCTTGATAACTGGCGTATAGCGAACGGACTGACCGCGAATAATATAATCTGGGCTTTTACCACGGGTTATGCCTCAAACTGGCATCCTTTGACCTGGCTTTCTCACATGATTGATTGCCAGGTCTTTGGCCTCAATCCCGGGCCGCAACACCTGGTGAACCTGTTCCTCCACGTGGCCAACACTCTGCTGCTGTTCCTGGTGCTCCGGGATCTGACCCGCGCCGAGTGGAAATCTGCTTTTGTTGCGGCGCTTTTCGCCCTTCACCCGCTTCACGTTGAATCCGTCGCCTGGATCGCCGAGCGGAAGGATGTCTTGAGCACTCTGTTCTGGCTTCTCACTCTGTGGGCTTACACCCGCTACGTGCGAAATCCGGGCCGCAACCGGTATCTGCTGATGCTCTTCCTCTTCGGGTTCGGCTTGATGGCCAAGCCCATGCTGGTCACCCTTCCTTTCGTGCTCCTCCTCCTTGATTTCTGGCCCCTTCGCCGCTTCGCTCTGGACTTGCCGGTCCGAAAGGGGAGCGCTCGGCCGCCGGCGCCGTCAATCATCAATAGATTTCTTGTGCCTGTTCTGCCTCTGCTCCGCGAGAAGATCCCCTTGTTCCTGCTCGCGGCCGCCTCCAGCATAATCACTTTCGTTGTCCAGAAGGCCGGGGGGGCGGTCAGGACGGTCGAAGTTATATCGTTCGACACCAGGATCGCCAATGTGCTCCATTCTTACGTTGCCTACCTCATGAAGACAGCCTGGCCTCACAATCTAAGCATCTTTTATCGGTTGCCTTTCGGCGGCTATCCAGCCTGGGAAGTAACTGCGGCGGCAGCGTTCCTACTCTGTGTCTCTGTCCTGGCCCTCCATTTTGCGGGCCGCTTTCCCTATCTGGCCGTCGGATGGTTCTGGTACCTGGGTACGCTTGTTCCTGTGATCGGCCTGGTTCAGGTCGGGGGACAGGCGATGGCGGACCGATACACCTATGTCCCGTTGATTGGGATTTTTGTTGTTGTCGTTTGGGGCGTTCCAGATCTGGTCGCGAAATGGCCCGGCGCAAAGAGGTCCCTGGCGGCGGCCGGAATGATGATGGTATTGGCTTGCTCTGTGACAACCTGGTTTCAGGTGCGATTATGGCGGAACACTTCGTCGCTTTTCGCGCACGCCCTTGAGATTGACGGCGACAACTACCAGGCGCACGGAATCGCGGGAACAGATCTGGCTCTGCATGGCAAGTACGAGGAGGCGATACGGCATTATTTAGAGGTGCTCCGGCTTCAGCCTGCGGATACTGAGATCATGTGCAATCTGGGTTATGCTTTTTATAGGCTGGGTAAGAAAGATCAGGCGCTGGAACTCTATCAAAGGGCGCTCAAGATCAAACCGGACTACCCGATCGCATTGAGGAACATGGGGCAGGCGCTCTACGACCAGGGCAAGTTCGAGGAGGCTGTGGTACTCCTGAGGAGGGCCGAGCCTAAGATGCCCGAGAACCTAGTTCTTTGTTCCTCCCTCGGCAATGCCCTCGCAAAGCTTGGTAAGAATCAGGAAGCCATAGATGTCTATAATCGGGTTTTGGCTATGCAGCCCGCTTATGTTGAGGCGCAGTTCGGCCTCGGCGTCGCGCTCGCACAGCAGGGCAATACACCGGATGCTGTACGCAGTTTCGAGAAGGCTCTTCAGATCAAGCCTGATTACCCGGAGATTTACGACACCCTGGGAAATATCTCGCTCAGTCAGGGACGCATCGACGAGGCGCTATCCCATTACGCTGAGGCCCTGCGGCTCAAGCCGGACTATGCCGAAGCGCACTATAATATGGGTGTTGCCCTTTACAGCCAGGGGAAGAAGGCCGAGGCGATCGTCCATTACCGCGAAGCAATACGTCTCAAACCGGATTATGCAGACGCTTTCTACAATCTGGCAGTGGCCCTGGGAAGCCAGGGCGATTTCCAGGGTGCGGTGGCGAACTACATCGAGGCGATCCGCGTAAAGCCGGACTTTGCGGATGCCTACAATAATCTGGGAACGTTGCTGTTCAACCAGGGGCAGGTACAAAAAGCCCTGGATGCTTTCACGGAGGCGCTGCGCGTCAGACCGGATTACGCGGAAGCCCGCCGAAACCGTGATCTGATTCTCTCAAGCCTGGGACGGTCAAAACGGATTCCCTGAGCCTTCCGCGAGTTTTGCCCGATACCCCACCCGCTGTCGATCCCCAATGCCAGGTCGTTCTCCCACAGTCGGGGCGCCCGGCAAAGTCTGTTTTTGCAGCAGGGATGCTATTTTCTGCCTGGCAGGGGAGCTAATCGGAGAAGATGGTAGCGTTCCGGGGGAACGGAACCAAAAACGAAGGGAATCGGGCCCCAGCGATAAAAGTAAAAGCCCGCGCCCAGGTTGCGATTCATGGTTGCGAGCCCCTGGTGCATCGCCACTTCGATGGTCTCCTGGGAGGCGACGACTTCTGCCGGTATTGCAAAAGTATTGTTATTGTTTTCCGGTATCACCAGGAGGTCTCCGGGGCGAAGCTCTTTCTTGCTGGTATCCAATGGCCGCGCTCCGAACGCTTCCATGTAATATTGAAATCCCCAGTGGCCTTGGAACCAGACCGCGCCAGGCCTGCTTTGGGCTCTCTCCTGGATGAGGGTGGCTGCTCTCCGCGCGGAATTCGCCAAGTCGGCGTCCGCCCAGGCGACCCAGAGGGAAAGAAGGCCTGAGACCAGCAGGGGCACACCCAGCCGTGCGCAAAGGTATCCGGGAGAGGCCCCGACAGCCTCGAGGCGTCGCACAAGGATAATACTTGCTGCCGGAACCAGCGGCAGAACGGACCGGATGTTGACCGTCCAGTTAAAAAAGCCGGCGAACAGCAGAGTGCCGAGCACCCAAAGGATCAGCAACAGAGAATTCGCGTCTCTCCATTTCCAGATGTCGGCGGCTGCCAGCGCCAGAACGCAGCCCCCCCCGGCGAGGAACAAGGCCAGTTGCAGGCCGACCAGTCCTCCGTGGTCCGGTGCGACCAGCGCTCCCGCATTCGCCCAGTCCATCCCGATGACCAGTGCCGCGCAGCCACTCAGCATGGCTCCGATGAGGATCACAACGCGCGACCATAGGACGGGAGCGAAGGTCAGTGCCGGCAGCATGCAACCTCCGATGAAGCCGAGGCAGACCAGTCCCTTTGCCAGCGTAGAGACGTTTTCAGTGCCCTGAAAGGAACTGGCATACTGAGCCGCATCCAGGAGCAATCCCCTGCCATAATACGCGCCCGTCCACATTTGGTACCCGGCAAGGACGACGACCGGAATCAGAAAAAACCATGCCCAGCTTCCCAAGCGGCGTTGCCGGACCAGCGTATATACCAGCAGGAGCGGGATCAGAGACATGCCGAAATATTTCGTCAGGGCGCCGGCAGCGATCATCAGACCCGCTGCGGACAGGTACAGTGGTTTTATCGGCTCCAGCCCATCGATCCAGAAAATAATCGCGAAAATCCAGAAGGCCAGCATCATTGTGTCGCACATCACCGTGCCGGCGGACACCAGGAAACCTGGTGTCAAGAGCGCCGCTGCAGCGGCCAAAAGAGGCGTACGGCAGAACCGGCGGGCAAGGCGATAGGTGCCGAGGATTATCCCGAGTGCCGGCAGGAGAAATGCAAGATGGAACGCCCGCTCGGACCATCCGGCGAAATAACCGACGACGGCGCCGTAGTAAGAGGCCAAAGGAGGATTCTTGGTCACTGCCGACATCGGTTCCGCCATTTTGTACCAGACCAGCTTGAAACCGTAGGGATCCGATGGATGATTCACTATCTGCTTCGCGGCCCAGACGAAGAGCGGGTCATCGATGTGAAAGGCCCTGCCCGAGAAAGGAACCAGGCAAAGGAGTGTGACAACTGTCAGAAGTACGCATGACCGCAGCGGCGGCCAGTCACGGACGAACGGGATCAGCCCCTCGCCGGCAACAGCAGACCCGCGCAAGTTTTTCCTCCCATGTTTCTTCGCTTGTGCCGCAGCAGCCTGGTTTTGGGATTTTCCGGTCGGGGACGAATGCCGCTTCATGGGGGATTCTCCGGTGTGTTTCATAATGGGAGTTTCAGATATCAGGCCGAATCTGCCAACGGATGGTCTCCTGTCTGAGCGGCGGTGGGTCGGGTTTGAGATATCGGATGAATCAGGTTACTTGGAGGGAGTAGCTGACAACAAGTACGCTATACCAACATCGAGCGTGCCTCGTTTCTCGATGTTGCCGAATACCAGGAAGATCTGGGGCGTAACGCGCAGGTTGGCAACGTTGAATGCCTGCCCCTGGCTGTTTGTAAGCACGACCGAGGCGTAGGATCCGATTTGATACACTTGAAGGGCACCCATTCCCTCATCGAGTTGAGGATTTCCGCTGATCGAGATGCTTGTGTCTGCCGGCAAGACCTCAGATGCCGCCGGCAAACTGCCGCCCCCGGGCCATGGATATGCGTACGACGCATTCCCGCGTCGGGCGGCCCAAAGATAATCCATGCCACTCCCCAGATCCACAAGGTGGGCGACACAGTCGGGTACAAAACTGAGACTGCCTTGGCGGTATGGCCAATAAGCGCCATGGGGGCGGAAGGCTGTGTACGACCCTGTGCGGAGGTTGACTGAGAGAATCTCACGTCCCCCCTCTCCCATTGGCCCCGGCACGGTAACTGTGGGTTCGTATCCAGTCAAAAAATAACCCGTATACGGATTATATTGAAAATTGCCCGAGCCATCCCCGTGAAACACGGCGCCGAACAGTGAGGCCCGGCTGGTTTGGACCAGATCCATGGTCCCGTTGCCGTCCAGGTCTTCCATGGCGAAAGAGCGTTGGTTTTCCACTGCCGCTTGATTGTCAAAAATGACAAACGTGCGCTCAGTCTCGCCAAAGGAAAATGCGGCTACGCCGACACGTTTGGCGTAGGCGCTTTGCAGAATACCGCTGCCGTCGAAATCTCCCAGAAACGTGAATCGTTCTTCATGGAAGCCCAACATCCCCCCCACAATATCCTGTGCCTGCCTCGACTGGGAGGAGGAAGATTGGTTTGTTTCTTTTGGGGCCGACGACTGCTGTGCCGTGGCGGCTGCCGCAGGAGCGGCGGGCTCCGCTTTCTCGATCTCGCTGTTCTTCCTGGCTTCAATGAAGGGGTTGGGAAGATCCTCTTTGGCTGCCTGGGTGTCGCGAGTCAAGGCTCCATCGCGGCGATTAAAGACGCTGGTGAACAGAGATTTGAAAGAGGAATTGAGCACAAGGTCGGCAAAATTCTGTGTCGCCAGCTGGTTTCTTGGCTGGAAGGATCGATTGATTCCCACCCTGTTACTGAAAGTCCCACGTGCATTGCCCGACTGCCCGGCGACGATGAGGTGCGGTTCTGCATCGGGAGCGATCACTGTGGGAAGATCCAGATCCTGGGGGCTGGACATGTAAACCATGGCCGGAAAGGCAGATCGCCAGGATGCGCGAGCAGCGTGGTCGACCTCGGGGAGCTGATCCGGCATTCCTGACGATGATGGGCCGTGGAGGGCTCTCGGGCTCACCCGAGACAGTTGTCGAGCGGAACCTGGAGCTGCAGGATCCTCTTGGAAACAGCCGCCGAGGACCAACGACATCGCGGCGAGCAAAACAGCTATTCCACTTCGCATGATTGAGCCTTGGTTAAGCTCCAGCTTGAACTCGAAATTCGCTGCGGCTACACCACCGGATCCCAGGTTCAACGCGATCCCGGCATAGCTGCCCTATTGTACACAAACTGAAACGCACAGCAACCGAAAAAGCATATTTCTGTGATTTCTATCACTTAGGGGGGATTTACAACTTGTCAAGCGCCTGAGCCCGGCTATATGTCTCCAGCGCCTTATCGACCTTGCCTTCGGATGCATAGACATGCGCCTTGATGTAAAGCACGGAGGCCTTGTCGACGTTTCTGTTCATTCGAGCGAAGGCCTCGTCCAAGACATTATGCGCGAGCGCGAACTGTTTTGCCGTGACGAGCATGTCGGCGATGATGGATGCCGATTGCGCAATCTTGTCTTCTTCCTTATCGGGCAGATTGAGCGCGAAGATCATCCTCATTTCGGGCAAAACACGATCGAAGCGCCCTTGCTCGATCAAACCCTTGACAATCTCATGCTTTGCCCCGGCGCTTAAGAGCATCTGATCGACTTGTCGCTGGCTTACTTCTCCGGCCGCAGTATTGCCTTGCTGCCCCGATTGTGCGCCGGTTTGGGCAGGGGGGGCGGCCAGCGAGGTTATCGCTAAGCAAAAAGTGACGACAAAGACCAGACAGCCCCGGTGTAAGTGGCTTATTTTCCCGAACTTAGTCTTATTCATGATCTCCGCTCCTCTCACCTTTTCTCGAGCGTTCGGGAAGGGCTGGATCCGGTGTCCGGCCCGTCGTGCCTGAATGGATTGATCTTGGTATTGTTCCAAGGTGACGTAGCGAAAGGATTGTATGATTCCGCATTTTGCGGCAAAAGTGCGTGATAGGTACGATCAATTTCGGCCAGTTGCTGTGCTTCGGCGCGGACGGCGGACCAGTGAAAGAACGCCACGCTTAATCCAATTACTAGGGTCGCTGCCAGGGCCCAAACCTCCAAGCGGAGCCAGCCCGGCTTGCCGAGGGTGAACACGCGATTTGAAAACCAGTCCCTGGAGGCCGGTTCTTCCCGATCAAGACCCACGGAAATTCTGGACCAGAGGTACGCAGGCGGCTCGAAAAACTCCATTTCGCGGAACAGCCGGTTCATCGCGGACATCTCGTCTCGGAGGGCACGACAGCTGCGACAGCATTCAACATGTTGTTCCAAATGCTGAGCTGAGCTGCTATCCAGCTGCCTGTCCAGCCAGGCTGAGATCTGTTTCCGGGAAATGTGGCTCATCATCCGTTTGCCTTGGTGCCAGGATTCAAATTGAGGTATCCTCCAAGTTCTTCCCTGGCGGTTAGACGTGCCCGGTAAATATCCGTCTTTACCGATAACAACGAACGGCCGACCACAGCGCTTATATCCTTGTAACTCATCTCCTGGACCACAGCCAGGATGAACACCTCTCGAAGCTTCAGTGGCAAGCCGTCGAGCACTGCCTGAAGCCTCTGTCCCAACTCCACATTCAGAAGAACTTTCTCAGGATTTGCGTGCAGCCGGTTCTCCTTGGGCTCGATGGAATTGCTGCCGTCAGGGTCTTCAGCGGCCAGAGAATCGACCTTTTTGCGCCGGAACTTCTGATAGACTTCGTTACGCGCAATCCTGTAAATCCACGACTCAAGCTGACCCGGATCTCTCAAGGTTACAAGTCGCTTAAGAGCGATCAGGAAAGTCTGCTGGGTCAGGTCTTCGGCTTCCTCGCGCGAACCCAGCAACCTATACAAGAAGTTGTAGATGCGGGATACAAAGCAGCTGTAAATCGCTTCGAATGCGTCACGATTTCCCGCCTGTGCGTCCCGCACAAGCTTCCTGATCTCCGAGTCGTTCTTCATCGACCGGCAATTATACAGATGTTCGACCCCTGGTAAAGTCGCAAAGCAGAAACTTTTTAGCCACCTTTGAAGGGGTCGCGCATCTGTATGACTGTACGCATCGTACGGCGTGCATCAACAGCTAAAAATCTGTCCCGTTCGCGGGAATCAGAAAAAGCTTACCCGGGCACGCATCAGCGGCCCGGTGCCTGAGTCAGGAGGCGCATCCCGCTGACAGCGAGAGGCGAATCCAGCGGCACCAGTAATTACCCATAGCAGTAGTTGATATTCTTGCAGCACGACCACTAGTGGTGAGTAAGTACTTACAACACTCAATAAGGAGCATAGCCTAGATGAAAACTAAAACGCTTTTAATAGCAGCCGTGATTTTTGTTGTTATATCGGCGGCCGCTTTTGCCCAGAATACGGCGACGTTCAGCGTGGGCAGCATCCCGGTGACGACAGTCATCAACACCGGTCAGGCTGAGAGAACGGGAGACGTCACCTTTACTCAGGTATCGGGCACCTCTGCCGCTGGCACGATCACGATCAATTATGGCGTGCCGATCACTTCTCCCGACCTGCAGACCGCAGGCCAGACTCTGCTAACTAAGAGTTCGGCCGGGTATATTGGAGCGGGAGTGACTGTCAGCACTGCTTCAAACAACGCTTTAGGTCTGTTGGTGATTACGGTTCCGGGTGGCGTTGCCGCAGGCAACGTGATTATCGTCAGCGGCATCCGCGTGGCTATTGCCGGTACCTCACTGACCAGCCTGAGCGTCACCCTCACGACCACCGGAAATGCTATCGTCGCCGGCGAAACCTCCGCTTTGGTGATCAGCTCGATCGCGGCGGGCATTAGCGCGATTGCCGTGCCCGACGGTGGCAGTCCGCCGATAACCGTGGCCGTACCTGGAAAGATCAACGCGGTAACAGGCGCCGTTGATGTTGCTACCGCGGTGATTACAATCAAGGAAGGGTTCCTGCAGGCGTGGACCGACAGAACCATCAATGGCCAGGGAGCCACTACCGGCGTAGGCGTCCGGATCACCGTGGATGCGCCGCCGAAGGGGGTGACTTACACATTCCCGAATTTGCTGGCAACCACGAATGCCGCCAGCGGCGCAGCTGTAGGCAGCCAGTTCCAGAGAGGGGATAGCACTGGATCATTGGTGACGTCGACAACGACCCTCAGCAGCAGCAGCAATTCCTTTTCGGTGTTTTACTATTGCGCCTCCGACATCGGAGACTCGGTGCTCGAGCTCTTGCCGATCTCGGTGGCGATTGCATCCGATCCGACTCAGGAGACCTTGCCGTTAGCGTCTGTGGTCCTTAATTACAAGGTATCGTTGGCGCCGACGGGGAATGCCTTCAACAATGACGGTTCGATTATTACGAACCGGGTCCCCCGTTTCCTGGCCACTGACCTTGGGCCTGCCCCATTTGTGATTATCGCAGGTCGCCTGACTGCCCTGCTGATGCCGTATGCCACGTTCGGATCGGGCTTCGACACCGGCATCGCGATCTCGAACACCACACAGGATCCTGGGGCTGCGGTAATGGGAACGACCACTGCTGCAACTCCTCAGAGTGGCACCATTACCTTCTACTTCTTCCCACAGGGGACTGCAACGCACCCCAATCCATATACGACGGTCGGCACTTCTCCAGGATCAGGCTTGGATTCCTCCGGGAACGTGATCTCCGGCAGCACGTATGTGGTGCTGTTGTCGCAGCTATTGACAGCAACCGGTACCCCGGGCCCGTTCAATGGCTACGTTATTGCTGTCACAAACTTCTCGAACGGTCATGGGATCTTTGTGCTGAGCAATTTCGTCACATTCGGTCAGAGCGCGCTGATGCAGGTGCTTTCGAATCGCGCTTTCCTGCCCGAAATAACAGGTAACTAGTTTCCCTGGTTTGCCAATGATAAAAAGGGGTTGCCCGAGGGCAACCCCTTTTTTTATCCGTCCTCTTCGATTCCCTCGATGAATAAATACGGTCGGCAAGTTGTCAACCGCGTCCGAGACACGAAGGTCATAAGGTCGGTGTATCTGATACTACAAAGAGGCCTCCTCGTGTAGTATTCTCTTTGCGAAGGGCCATCGGCCGTCTTGCAAGAAAACGAACGATAGATTGCCTCAGAAAGAGTAGGACCCGGATGCTGCAATTATCCAGCAGTCCAACGCCTCTTGGTGGACTGCGGTCGCTCACAATTCGATTCTTGCTGGGAGTTTTCCTCGTGCAGGCGCCTTCAGGCGTTTTTGCAGGCGGCCAGGGTGCGCCAAAGCCCTCCCCCCAAGGCGCCGGCGCCTCCCCACCCAGGAGTGCCGCAAAGCCGTCACTCGATCTGCTTCTCTCAAGGGCGAACTCGTATTGGTCTTTGCTGGCGCGAGGGCAAAAGCGCCTGGCGCTGGCGTACGTAGAGCCCTCTGCCCGCGAAAACTTCCAGGACCGCCAGGCTTCGGATTTTTCCGAGCCCCGGATTACTGGTCTCACCCTGACGGGAAAACCCGCGGAAGTATCCGTGACTGTCGAGGTAAAGAAAAAATTCCCCATGTTGCCTGCAAACGTCTCCTGGCCGGTGACAGAGAAGTGGGTTTTTCGCAACGGGAACTGGTTCGTGTTGGTGGAGAAGGTTTCGGCAATGCCCATGTTCCCCAACTCGCCTGGGCAGGCGAAAACTCCGTCATTAAGTCCGGGAGAAGTTGAAAAACGCGAGCAGGCAATCAGGGATGCGCTTCAGTTCGAAACCAGCACCCTTGAGTTCGGGACCGTTCGTCAAGGAGATGTCGTCAGTCTCTCCCTGGGGTACCAACTGACGGGCGAGGAGGCGCTCGGGATTGCCGTAAAAAACTCTCCGGAGGCTCTATTTGTTCGTAACCTCCCGGACAGGAAATTGCCGTCCGGGAAAGGGCGGAACATAAAGATGGAGCTCCTGACCGAAAACTACGCAGGAGAGATTAATGAGGAGTTTACGACCGTCATCAGCCGGCAGGATGTCGGGGTTTCATATCAGTTCAACATCCATGGGTTCGTTTATGCCCCAGTATCCTCCACTCCCGCGGTTTTGAAATTTCTGAGCGGCGAGCGCGAAAAAGAGATAATTGTTAGGAACAATTCCAAATCGGAAGTGATCATCACAGCACCTGAGAGCGTCAATTTCGCCGTAAAACCCCTTCCGCAGACTCTGCCACCCGGAGGAGAATGCCGGCTCAAGGTGAGCGCGCTCCTGAATACATCAGATAAAAACTACCGGGAACCGCTCTCTCTGGGCTTTGCCAAACCGGTAGAAGGCAAGGGCGGCCTCACCATCGGCGTCATTTTCAACTACGAGGAACCAAAGCCGATCGATATTCGGCTGAAGGAAATCGAGGAGTGGATGAGCAAAGCCGGCCTGCCGATCAAAAAATGACGAGCGACAAATGGCGACTCCCCGTCATTTGCCGCTCGTCATTGATCCCAAATTCCTCAGTTGCCTATGTTTTGCGCTGGGATCGCGCTCAGTGATAGTCCGTCGAGGCTTCCAAAAAGAGAAAAACTCGTGACGGGCACGCTGGACAGTATGTGGATGTAACCTCCTGACTGGCCCGCCGATGCGGGTACCAATTCGTGAATCAGCTTGGCCATCTTCTGGCCGGGATTCAGCGTTGTCGAGTAAGTCCCGATGCGAATCCCTGAGTTATTGAAAACCTCCAGGGAGATTGAAGCAGCTGCGGACGGATTGGTGTTCAGGATTGCCACACCGGTATAATAACCTGCATTCTCGGCCACGTGCGAGAAGACGAAATCGGAGGCCGGAGGAATAGACAGCGGGAGTGCCGCCGACCCGGAGCCATTCGCGGCGCTGAATCGTACTGATCCTACGACGGCCGGCGTCTCACTGAACCACCCCACCAGGAATGGTGCTACGTCCACACGGATAGATCCGGTCGCCAACGTTGCACCCAGGGAAGGGAACAGGCTTGCGATCGTTTGGATCGCCTGCGCGCCCGGCTGAATCGAAATCTTGGCCGGGTTTCCGAGTGTGGCTCCGTTGTTGTCAAACAACGTCACGGTGAGATTCGCCACCACGTTCACATCGGTATTCACCAAAGTCAGCTCTGATGTATATCCACCGCCCGATGCGAAGTGGGGCAGATAGAAGGTGCTCAGCTGCAGTGGTTGTTGTCCCGGCAGCACGTTGGAATCGAGGGAGTTGCCGAAGGTCTCACGTATGACCAGAGGGAGCCCGGATTGCCCGGCTATGTAGCCGCCTGCGAACGAGTCCAGAACCACTCCAGGGAAAAGTTCCTGAAGCCTCCGATTCATCGTCCCATTGGATGCAATGCTTAACGAAGCCGTCGAGATGGGGGCGCCGCTGGCATCGTACAATGTCATTGCTGCGTCGGCAGAGGTGGTATTCGGATTGAACAGCTCAAAAACTGTAAAAGGAGCTGAGGCCTGACGGAAGACGACGGGCCATACCCATTTCTGCAGAGTGCCTGCATACGCGGTGGCCCCATCCAGCCTCGACCCCTGGTCATCGCCCAGAAGATAGAATCCCGGCATAACCGGAGCTTTTGCCACCGCCAGAATGGTGCCAAATGAAAGCATGTT
Organism: Terriglobia bacterium; assembly: GCA_020072565.1. Classification (NCBI taxonomy): domain Bacteria; kingdom Pseudomonadati; phylum Acidobacteriota; class Terriglobia; species Terriglobia bacterium. The sequence goes on along the minus strand of JAIQGI010000033.1, from coordinate 14,612 downwards.
GAATCCGGGTCCAAAAAGACCGGGATCGGTGGCCAGCTTTGCCATTTGCCCCTTCGGTGGAATGGTAAGGAGTACGGGCTGTGCGATGGCGGAACCTGCAGCATCGAAAGGCGTCAGCGTCACCTTAACGGCGAGATCCAGCGGATTTGTGAGGGCGATGCCGGTGTAGGTAGCATCGACCAGAGCGCGAAAGGGAAATGCCAGCATCGTGGTGCCCGACAGGCCCGGCAAGTCAGACGCATTCGGTAACTCGTTCTCCCAATAGCGTGGAATGTCCGTCGACGGAAAGTTCTCGTTCGGCGTGGCGATCCCTATGGGAAAAAGAGCCGCCTGAAATGATATCGTCCCTGTTCCGCTGGTAGGAATCTCCGTCATTGTGACCGATACCTGAAATGAATCCGGGGCGTCCGTGAAGACTGGGGCCGAGGTGAAGATGTAGGTGACGGAAGTCGTGCCATCGTCTCGGGGAATCGTCTCGTCATCACCGGAAGTCGTGGTCAGTACCGCGCCCGATTCGGCAGTCACCCTGCCAGGGAAAACGCATTTGACGCCGGCGGGGATGGAAGGGAACGGGATGATCCGGATCCTGGTTGAGACTGTCTGGCCAAAAACTCCTACGGCGTCTGTAAAGGCTCCGGTGTAATTCGGGGCGATATCGAAGGCTGTGGTGCCATTGGTCACTTTGCCATTGGTGAACGAAAGCGGTTTAGACTCGCCATAATCGACGGAGAAAGGCGACTGTATGTCGCTTATGACTGTGGCTGTGTTATGACCTGCAGTAAATCCGTTGCCGGAACTCGACAGCGAAGATACGGTGGCGATGACGTGGGTGAGATTCTGACCTGCTATGGCCAGTCTCACGCCTCGAATGGTGATCGCGTCTCCGAGTCCGCCGCCGCCGGGGACATCGAGGATGAGACCATCGCCCCCGGCCACGAGGACCGGAACGTAGGCGCCCGCAAGGCCTCCCGTCCCAGTTATCGAAATCTCCCTTGCCGCATTGTTGGTGATGTGCGTCGAATATTGGATCAGAAGCTGCTGCGAAACCGTCGTCCCCGAAACCACGCCAATGACCATCTGTCCGCTCAACTCCGTAACGCCGATATCTGCAGCGGTCCGCGGAATCGATGCGATCGTCAAGATCGCCTGCCCGAAAAGCGGGGACCCGCCGAGCCCCAACAGCAAAACGCCGGCTGCCACCCTGAAGAGTTTCTTGGGAATCATTGCTTTCTACTCCTCCTGACCGGATCCACGACGGTCTCGTCCGGAATCGGTCATGTTCAATTAAATTAAATCGGGATGATGAACTATTCCTCCAGGGGGGAGTGGACGGAAGCCCACCACCGACCGACGGAAATCAGCACGTTGGTCGATCCGCTCGATGTCATAGACGCATCGGTTCCATAAATATAACGATAGCGCCCATGCGGAACTCGTTATCTCCGGGAACCTTAGGAAAATAATGCGATCCGCCGCTAAGTCTCCTGGCGGCATTCATCCCTGGCGCCGGCTGAGCGAGTAAAGGCCGAACGGATCTTATCATAGGTCGCAGGCGCCCCCAAAGCTCAACTCCTTGACTGACACGCCGGGTCTATGGACAATTAGGGCTGATTTTCCGTGAGCCTGCCCGCTGCCGTTCGGCATGATTCGATCGAGCCAGACGCTGCGCGGACGCGTTTCAGGAATCGGTTGCAAGATACAAAGTCTTCCAAGGAGAACTTATTTCGATGATCCAACAATTGACGGTCCTGATCGTCTTGTTCCTGGCGTTTCCACCATTGACAGGGTCGGTGGAAAAAGGCCGTCAGGATGCCAAAGGTGCTCCTGCAACACAAGGCGCCATTGCCGATCCGGTCGTCGTCAAAGTACTCGGCGAGTCCATTACCGAAAAGCAGGTTCTGGATACTATCAATCAACTCATGATCCAGCTGGCAAACAAGCAGCAGGCCACCGAACAGCAGCTGCAGCAGAAGAACACTCTATTTTACAGGGACGCCCTCGACACCTTGATCGGGACCATCTTGTTGAAGAATGAAGCCAAAGAGAAAAACCTCGTCGCCGACAAAGCCAAAGTCGAAGAGACCTTGCGGTCGATGAAGGGACAGTTCCAGAACGAAACCCAGTTTCAACAGGCGCTGCAGACGCAGGGTCTCAAAGAGGCGGATCTGCGCAACTCGATTGAAACCAATATTTTATGTCAGCAGGTGCTCGACCTTGTGGCTCAAGATATTCCCGCTCCCACGGATGCCGCGATCCAGAAGTTTTACGATGAAAATTCCCAATCCTTCCAGGAGCCGGAGCAGATGCGCGCCGCGAACCTGTTTTTGAAAGTGGATAAAAACGCCACCCCCGAGCAGAAGGCTGAGATCCGGAAGAAACTCGAGGCTATCCGGGCAGACATAGAGAACCACAAGATCACATTTGCCGAAGCTGCCATCAAGGAATCCGATGACAAGACGACTGGTCCGAAAGGCGGCGATCTCGGTTTTTTCAAACGCGGGGCTATGCTCAAGCCCCTCGAGGATGCGGCGTTTGCGACCAGGCCGGGGACCCTCACGCCGATCTTAGAGACTGATATCGGCTACCAACTGATCAACGTGATCGAACTCAAACCGGCGGGAAAAATCCCTCTGGAAGCGGCCAAGCCGAAAATCAAGGACTTCCTCGCACGCCAAGGCAGGCAGGAGGCCACCAAAAAACACCTCGCCGATCTCAAGACGAAAGCCAAGATTGACACGATAATGTCGGACGAGGAGTGGAACAAGCGCCATGCCGTCAAATGAGTGCCGAGTACCTCATGAGTCGTCTGCCGGGTGGGGCCTTCACATACGGCTGCGAGCACAGTCAGCCCTCTGCATCGTTTATGCGTCATGGACGCTTCCCGGGCGGGGGAATTTTTCTGCATTTCTCTGGGGGTGGTCTTTTGTTATGATCTCGCACCGTGTATAGGGACCGCCGCATCACAATTGTCATTCCATGCCTCAATGAAGAAGAGGGGATCGTGCAGGTGCTCTCGCGCATGCCCTCTTTCGTCGACGAGGTCATCGTCGTCGACAACGATTCGACCGACCGTACGGCGGAGATGGCGCGCCGCTTGGGTGCCCGCGTCATTCATGAGAAGATCCGGGGGTACGGTCGGGCTTACAAGACCGGCCTGATGCAAGCCCAGGGGGATATCATCGTCACTCTCGACGGCGACCACTCCTACCCCGTGGATGCAATATCCTATCTGCTCGAAGTCTTCCTCCACTCCGAGGTCCGTTTTCTCTCCGCCTCGCGCTTCCCGCTGAAAAACAGGCGCGCCATGTCCCTGAAGCATTGGGTCGGGAACAAACTCCTGAGCATGCTCCTGTCCATCCTTTTTTTCCGCTGGGTTCGGGATTCACAATCGGGGATGTGGGTTTTTGAGCGGGAGAGCTTGCGGGAAATGGATCTGCGGAGTGACGGCATGGCCTTCAGCGAGGAGATCAAGATTGAGGCGATCCGCAAGCGCAGGATCGGTTTCAAGGAAATCTACGTCGATTATTCCAACCGGATGGGGGAAATCAAGCTCCAGCCCTGGCGGGACGGCTATCGCAACCTCGTTTTTCTGATCCGGAAACGCTTCACACGCAGCCGCACCCCTTCCGCCCTGCGCGAAGCCAGGACGGCGAAGCAGGGGTGAGAACTCCCGTGATCGCAGAGCGGCCTTCCAGCAGACCTGAGGCTCATCCCGCATGCCCGATCTGCGCCACACCGGGCGCCGCGATCTACGCTCTCGTCCCCGACCGGTTGTTCGGCATAGCCGCCGGGAGTTTCCACCTGCACCAGTGCCGGGCCTGCGGTTGCATATTCCAGCACCCTCTTCCTGAACCTGCCGCCCTTGCTTCATTCTATCCCGAGGAATATTGGTGGTCGGAAGATCAGGGGTCGAAGCTATCCGGGGCCCTCAGCCGCATGGAACGTGCCTATCGCGAGTTCGTGGCCATGGATCACGTGCGGTTTTTGGAGCGCTGCGCGGCCGGAGCCCGCGGCCGGTCGCTGCTCGACATCGGATGCGGCAGCGGAACCTTTCTCCACCTTGCGCGCCGTCGAGGATTTCTTTGCCACGGGATGGATGTGTCGGCGCGCGCGGTCGCCGCGGCGCGTGAGCAATACGATCTGCTGGTGCGACAGGGGGACATCGGCGGAGATGCCTGGGATGGGAACAGTTTCGACTTCATTACCATGTTCCACGTGCTGGAGCATCTCCATGATCCACGGCATGCCCTCACTTGCGCAGGCCGGCTGCTTAAACCGGGCGGAAGCCTGATCCTGCAGGTGCCGAACGCATCGTCCTTTCAGGCGCGCTTGCTCGGCGCGCGCTGGTACGGACTCGATGTACCGCGCCACCTGATCAATTTCACGCCCGAGGCGCTCACCATTCTTCTAGGTCAGGCAGGATTTTCCTGTCAGCTGGTCTCGCGTTTTTCGCTCCGGGACAATCCGGCTTCCCTGGCATCAAGCCTCGCCACGAGGCTGGATCCGATCGGGCGCAGGGGGCGCGGGAAGCACAAGAGCTCGATTGTTGAGGGGGCGCTCGAGCTCTGCTATTTCGGGCTCGTGCTGCTGGCGCTGCCGCCCGCGCTGATCGAAAGCCTGTGCGGGCACGGAGGAACGATCTGGGTTCACGCGCGCAGCCAAAAAATCAACGCGGAGCGCGCAGAAAACGACGAGAGTGTGCTGTGAGGGCAATTCCCTCCGCCGCTTCTTTTTCTTTGGCAACAGATTTTTACGTTTTTCTCTGCGCTATCTGCGGTTATAGTTTTCAATTCGCAGGAGTCGCAATGGAGAAAATCAAACTGTCGAAGGCAAAGGTGCTGGTCACCGGGGCCGGCGGCTTTATCGGCAGCCATCTCTGCGAGCTTGTGCTTGCCCAGGGCGCCGGTGTGCGCGCCTTCGTGCACTACAACTCGCGGAACGACTGGGGCATGCTCGAGTGCCTGGCCAAGCGACAACTGCGGGAAATCGAGGTTGTCGCCGGCGACCTGCGCGATGCCGAGGCGGTCCGGGGTGCCGTCAGGGGCTGCACTGTGGTGTTCCATCTGGGAGCCTTGATCGGTATCCCCTACTCTTGTGCCAATCCCGCAGACGTGGTGGCGACGAATGTCGTCGGCACCCTGAACGTACTGCAGGCCGGTGTCGAGGCCGGCATCTCGCGGCTGGTGCAGGTCTCGACAAGTGAAGTCTACGGGACCGCACAATTCGTGCCCATGGATGAGGGCCATCCGCTGAATCCCCAGTCGCCTTATGCCGCATCGAAAGCGGGTTCCGACAAACTGGCCGAGAGCTTTCATCGCACCTATGGCTTGCCTGTGGTCATCATTCGGCCCTTCAACACCTACGGCCCCAGGCAATCGCCGCGGGCAGTCATCCCCACGATCATAGTGCAGGCGCTGAAGTCTTCGACCATCCATCTCGGGCGCACGGACCCGCGCAGGGACCTTACTTATGTAAAGGACACCGCCCGGGGATTCGCAGCGGCTGCGACTGCTCCCGCGTGCGAAGGCCAGACCATCCAGCTTGGCTCTGCGCAGGAGACTTCGGTCATAGAGCTGGTTGCCTTGATCGGATCCATTCTGGGCAAGCGCCTGCGGGTTGTTTTTGAACCGAAGCGGCAACGGCCGGGCACGAGCGAGGTTGAGCGGCTGTATGCGTCCAACCGCAAGGCGGCCGAACTCCTCTCCTGGCGTCCTGAGGTATCGCTGGCAGATGGCCTCGAGAAGACCATCCGATGGTTTCAGGCGCGCCCGGCTCAATATAAGCGCGAGCTCTATCATATATGACGACGACAGAATCCAAAATTATTGTGGTTTTGCCGGCTTATAACGCCGCCCGAACCCTGGAGCGTACCTACGCCGACATTCCCAAGGACAAGGTCCATCAGATTATTCTTGTGGACGATGTGAGCCACGATCAAACCGTGGAGATTGCGCGCGCGCTCGGGCTCTCAGTCGTAATCCACGTCCAGAACCGCGGCTACGGGGGCAACCAGAAGACTTGTTACCTGGAAGCCCTGAAAGAAGGCGCCGACGTTGTGGTGATGCTGCACCCGGATCACCAGTACGACTCCAAGCTGGTTCCGGAACTGGTTCGTCCCATCCTGGAAAATGAGGCCGACATGGTCATGGGATCGAGGATCTTGAACGGACAGGCGCTTGCCGGAGGCATGCCGTTCTGGAAGTTCGTTGCCAACAGGGCTCTCACGATTCTCGAAAACATCGTCTATCGGACCCGCCTCACCGATTGCCACAGCGGCTTCCGGGCATACAGCCGCAGACTTCTCACCAAGGTCCCCTTCCTGCTCAATTCCGACGACTTCGTCTTTGATTCGCAGATGATCGCCCAGGCCTTGAACTACGGATTCCAGATCCGTGAAATTGCCGTTCAGGCGCGTTATTTCCCGGAGGCATCAAGCGTCAATTTTCGTGTGAGCACGAAATATGGGATCAAGACCCTGGGGGTGATGCTCAGCTTTTCGCTCCAGCGCCTGGGCCTGTACCGCCCGGCGATCTTCAACCGAACCCTGCCCGAAGTGGTCAGCCGTCACTACCACGAGGCGATCTTCGGAAACAAATCGTGAGATTTTGGATTGCTGATTCTGGGTTGGGAGAGTGGCGACCAGGAATGTACGCGATCTTCAAGATTGTCGATCGCCCCGTATCCCCCTGTGAATAGGATTGGTTTCTAGTTCCCTGTCATTTGATGGATGAACCGGCAAAGGGAAGGACTTTTTGCAGCCTGAAACCCCCAATCCAAAATCCAAAATCGAAAAGGGGCTGGTCTCCGTCATCGTCGTCAACTGGAATGGCCTGGCTTATCTCGGAGAGTGCCTCGACTCCATCGAAGGCCAGTCGTATCTCGCTACCGAACTCCTTGTGATCGACAACGGCTCGACCGACGGTTCGCGCCCGTGGCTGCAGGCAAGGTGCGGCGAGAAGTGGAGGCTGATCGAGCTGGCTTCAAACCTGGGATTCGCGGGGGGCGTTAATGCGGGAATCCGCGCCTCGCAGGGAGAATTCGTTGCCTTGCTGAACAACGATGCGGTCGCCGATAGCAACTGGCTGGCCAATCTGGCCGCGTGCATGGAGAATCCCGAGGTGGGCATGGCGGCCTCAAAGATACTCTTTTACGAACAGCGCCAGATCATCGACAAGGTCGGTCACCTGCTTTACCCTGACGGCCTCAATCGGGGTCGGGGTGCCGGGGATGTCGATCGCGGACAACATGATCGAAGCGATGATGTCTTCTTCCCGGACGGCTGCGCGGCCCTGTACCGGCGCAGCATGCTCGAAGATATCGGAATGTTCGACGAGCAGTTCTTCGCCTATGGGGACGACGCTGACCTCGGTTTGCGGGCGCGCTGGCGCGGCTGGATTTGCAGATACGCCCCGGAGGCCAAGGTGTACCACCGCCACTCGAGGAGTCTCGGCAAGTATTCCCCCCAAAAAGCATTTCTCGTCGAACGCAACCGGCTCTGGGTGGCCGTGAAGCTTTTCCCGATGCCGTTGCTGCTGATCTCTCCGCTGTTTACTTTGTGGCGCTTTTTCTGGCATCTTTCCAGCATTCTGAGAAGTCGCGGTCTGGCGGGCGGCGTGACTAGGGAGTACAGCGCCGGCAGCCTGTTTGTTGCCTTGGTGCGGGCCTATCTTTCCGGCCTGCAAGGCCTGGGCGAAATCCTGAGGAAGCGGAGGATGGTTTTCCGCAGCAGGAGGATCACATACCGGCAATTCTACGCGTTGCTGCACAGGTATCGGATCTCTGCCAGGGACTTGGCGCTGCGGGATTGAAAAATTCAGGTACAGTCCCAAAAGAGCTGGGGGCCCACCCGGCGACGCATGAAGAGGAAGCGAACACAGAGTCTTGGAGCCCTGGCGTCTTGGCGGTCAAGCAGGCGGCTAACCGCCAAAACTCAAAGACTCGAAGGCGCCAGGAGCTATTTTCGAAGCATGGGTTGGGGAGTGTTTTCTCCACTCCGTGCAGCGGGACTTTGAGGAGAGTAGCTTGATAAATCCGCGACTGAAGTCGCTTGCAGAAAAGTTGCTGCCGCATTTTCTGGTCGCGCGGCTGGATCCGATTCAGGAGATCGTCGAATCGGAAGCGAAGGTCGCTGCAGCCCGGATCGCGGACGGGCAGGTGGTGCTTGATGCAGGCGCGGGCGAAGCGCGTCATAGACGATATTTCACGCGCGGGCGCTATGTGGCCTTGGATTCGGGAACCGGGGATCCGGATTGGGACTACTCTCACCTCGATGTTCAGGCGGATCTGGAACATCTGCCCCTCGGATCGGGCTCCGTGGACTGCGTTCTCTGCATGGTGGTCCTTGAGCATACGCGTGATCCCAGACGAGTGCTGAGCGAGTTCGCCCGTGTCCTCAAGGCCGGCGGCTCGCTCTTTCTCGTCGTGCCTTTTCTCTGGGAGGAGCACCAGGCGCCGCATGATTACCTTCGATTCACGCGTCACGGCGTCCGCCTGCTCCTGGAAAACTTGCCGCTTCGGGTAGACCTACTCTGCCCAATGGGTGGTTTTTTCTGGGTATGTGCCCGGCGTTGTGTCAGTTTGTTGGGCTTTTTTCAACAAGGCTGGCGGTGGATTCTGTTCGTTCCTCTGGCCCCCTTCTTCGGCCTGCTGCTGCCCCTGCTCCTGTATTTTCTGGACCCGCTGGATCAGAACAGAGAGTTTTCGCTCGGCTTTCGGGTACGCGCGATCAAAGAAGGGAATTGATGCCGATGGGACGGCAGACTCAGTGCCTGGTCACCGTGCTCGCGTTCACGGCCGCCCTCTGGGCCGTGAACATCCTTTGGTTGCAGCGCGACACTCGCCCTCCTGTTTGGGACATGGCGCTGCATCAGAGCTATGCCCTCAACTACGTGCCGCAGTCCCGGGAGCCGGCGCAAGCGATGTCGTGGGCGTCACGTTCCGGAAACTATCCGCCCTTCGTCCATATGACGATCGCGCTTTGCTTCCTTATCTTTCATCCTAGCCCGCATATCGCGGTTCTGGCCAACATCCCGGCCACGATGCTGCTTTTTTGGGCGGTCTACATGCTGGGCTGGGATCTAGCCGGTGCGCGAGCGGCGAGGTGGGCGTGCCTGCTCACAGCGCTGACGCCGTATCTGCTGTGGATGTCCCGCGAGACGGTGCTCGATTACTGGCTTGCTGCCTGGGTGGCGGCCGGCCTCGTCGCGCTCCGGAAGACGGAAGGGTTCGAGTCCCATTCTCGCAGTTTCCTTTTCGGGTTGACTTGCGCTCTCGGGATGCTCACAAAGTGGTTTTTCGCCGCATTTCTCTTTCTTCCCCTGCTCTATGTGGGCATCCGGTTCCGGATCTGGCGCGACCGGGCGCGCATGCTTCACCTCGCCGACGCTCTTCTGGTTGCAGGTCTGGGAGCGGGTGTGTGGTACCTCCCGAATCTGCCGAACCTGACGCGCTACTTCATGGAGAACGCGCAGGTCGGCGCGCTGGAAGGCGAACCGAGAGTGTTTTCCTTCCAATCGCTCATCTATTACCTTCGGCTGCTGGAAGGCTACCAGCTTTTCGGCATCCTGTTCCTGCTTCTGATCCTTGCCGTCGTCTTCACATGGAGGCGGCGCCTGCTGCGCGACGGTAAGTTTCTCATCGCGGCAGTGTGCGGAGGCTGGCTCGCGATGACCCTCTTGCGCACCAAGGATCCCCGCTTCACCATGCCGCTGCTCGGACCCATGTTCATCGTGGCCGGTGCCTGGCTGCAATCCTGGAGCAACACCCGGCAGGTATACGTGCTCAAGGCCGGGCTGGCCCTGGTCCTGGGCTTTCAGGCGTATGCAGCCAACTTCGGGGTGCGCTGGCTCCCGCAGGAGATCGTGCTGGCGCACGGCTACAGCGGCAGCCTGCGTTGGGACTGGAATCTTTACCTTCAGCACTATTTCCATGTTCTGGGAGCGCCACGCCGCGAAGACTGGAAGCTGGAGGCGATTCTCGGCAAAGTAGCCGAGGATGCCCGAACCAGAAATGCCCCTCCGGACCTTGCTCTGATTCCAGATCTGCCCCGGTTTAATGCGATGAATTTCACTCTTACGGCACGGTTGCGAGGGTGGCCCGTGCATGTCCGGCACCTGAGGACCCAGCCCGATGGGGTTCAGGCATTCGACGGCTTTCAATATGTGGTCATGACCGACGGCGATCAGGGAATGTCATGGACGACGGGATTCAGCCGGGCGCTGAGCGAGATCATTGTGGATGACCCGCGCACCTTCCGGCTCGTGGAACTCTATATTCTCCCCGACGGCAGTTGCGCGCGCCTCTACTCCATTCACCGCAGCTCCACTGAGGAGGATGGACCCCGAAGAGTCGATGCGGAGAAGGACATCGTTTCTTCCTACCGTCAGAGCTCCATTCCATGCTCCTCTACGCGCCCTGCGTGCTCCGCGTTGAGGCTTTTATGAAAGCGTCGACTCGTTACCCGGCCTGGCAGCGTTTCCAGGTGCATCGCGACCTGGCATTGCTCGTCCTCGTCGTGATCGGCTGTGCCGTTCCTTTCCTGTCTCAGCCCTTTCACATGGACGACAGCTTTTATATGGACATGGCGCGCGGCGCCCGAGCCCATCCGTTGCACCCGTATGATGTGCCTTACGATTTTGGCGGCTTCCATGTGCCCGACATGGCGTCCCATTCCCACCCGCCGCTGCAGGCGTATTTCCTGGCGGTTGTGCAGCGTTTTGCCGGCGAGGGAGAAGGCAGGGAATGGATATTTCATACGGTGGCGCTGCTGTTCCCCTTGCTCGCGGCCGTGTCCATGTACTTCATTGCCGCCGTTTTCGTGGAGAGACCGATCTGGCCATCACTGGTCATGTCGGTCTGCCCGCTGGTCCTGATCATGGAGCACACGCTGATGGCGGACCTGCCGACGCTGGCCTTCTGGCTGGCCGCCAGCGCCTGTTTCCTGTGGGCCACTGAATTGAGTCGGAAGGGTCTGTATGTGGCAAGCGCCCTGTTCCAGTTTGCCGCCATGTTCGCGAGTTATCAGGCCATCGCGCTGGTGCCCCTGCTCGGCTTCTACCACATCCGCAAACGCGGGCGGGCTGCCGGCTGGTTCTCGCTGCTCCTGCCCCTGGCCGGCATGTGCGCGTGGCTCGGAGTGACTTCCGCCCATTATGGCCGGCTTGTGCTACGGGACACGTTCGCGTACGTCCAGTCGAACCAGGCCGCCGCTCCAGGTCTGCTCGGCACCAAAGCGCTGGCGCTGCTCCAATACCAGGGCTGGCTGATCGTATTTCCGTTCTTCCTGCTCTATATCTTTGCGCGGGGAATGAAGGGACGCGTTTTCGGCTTGGCGCTGCTGGTCTCCATTTACGCGGCCCAGGCGGAAGTTCCCGGTTATCGCATAGTGGACAAAGCCATTTTCGTCGTCGGGCTGGTCACCGGTCTGTTCATTACGGTGCGCATGCTGGCCCTGCTCAGGAAGGCCTTCGTGAGGGGAACAGACGAGGTGTTCGGGTTCACGCGCGTGGAGGCGCAATTCATCGCGCTCTGGTATTTCGGCGTCGCGGCATATTGCCTGATTCTCTTTACGGGGGGCTCGGCGCGCTATATCCTGCCGCTGGTTCCACCCCTTTTGATCTTTTTCTTCCGGTGGCTCGAGGTCAGCGAGGTGTCGGAGTATCGCTCGGACCGGAGCCCGATCTTGAATTCGGCCATGGTTGCGAGTGGCAGCCTGGTCCTGTCGCTGGCGTGGGGACTGTTCCTGGCTCAGGCGGATTTCGAGTTTGCCCGCATTTATCCGCGCGCCGCCGCCGCTTTTTCCCGCCTGTCTTCCGGTCTCGACTCCTATGTCACCGGCGAATGGGGATTCCGCTGCTACTTCGCGCGGATCGGGGCAGAACCGCTGCCGGCTCGGGAGTCTTCCGTGCGCGGAGGCAGCCTGCTCGTCAAACCGAAGTTGGCCATGCCCTACGATGCACCTGCGGATCTGGTCTCCATGACCATCCCGTACGCCAGCCTCTCTTTTGACCTGCGCACGCCTTTCCGGACTATGGACTGGCGTACACCGGCAGGCTTCTACTCCACCGCATGGGGATTGATCCCATTTTCGCTTTCAGCGCAGAGCCTGGAGACCCTTGAGATCCGTCAGGTCAGTTTCATGGTGGAAAGGCTTCCATGGGCACGCCTGGAAAGCGCCTCCGGGGTGATGCCCTGGCCTGGCCTGGTGCCTATCGGGGGAGGCACAACAGCCGTTCTGGCCAAGCCCGGAACTCGAATTACATATCCCTGGGAACTGCGCCACTCCATGCTTTTGAACCTTCAAATTGGCGTGCTGCATGATGGCGCGTCTGCGGGCGACACCGTTTTTGAATTCGAGATTCTGCATTGTGATGCGCGCGGCAAAATCCTGTCGCGGATCGAAAAGGGTCTCTGTCCGGGAACGCGAAAGGAGGATCGGGAGTGGCAGCCTGTGCGGCTTTTGCTGCCGGCGAGCGTCGCCGCGGGTGAGACGCTTGCATTTCGTTATGGTGCGAGCGGGCCGAGCGGGATCACGGGGGCGTTCGCGCAAGCTCTTTTGACGCCGAAGGAAACGAAATGAAACGAGCGTTCGCCCATCTCAGCATACTGTGCGCCCTCTGCGGAGAAATAGCCGGGGCGGGATGCACTCCGCCGCCGCAACCGCATCGGCCTGCCGCGGGCGCGATCGATCTGGCTGATCGATTCACCATCGGCCGGCACATTTCGGCCGCAGAGGGGAGCAGTGGTTCCTTCAATCGGCATGCGGTGGTTACCCGCAACGGCAGGCGGGAAGATGCGATGACTCTGGTCGCGCCGCTTGAGATTCGTGCCAGCCTTGCGGGACTGTCAGGGACCCACACCTTGAAGTTGCTGGCGACGCCGGTCTTCAATATCGGGGATGGGTTGCAGATGGACGTGCTCGTAGGAGGCGCCGGTGCCCTCAAACAGGTCTACGGGCGCTACTTTGATGCCGGCAGGAAGGCTGAGGACCGTGACTGGATCCCGCTCGAAATCGCGCTCGATCTGAGCGGAGCGGGAGATGCGTATTTGGAGATACGGATTTCGGGCGGTCCGCAGGGCGATCTGGTTGCCGACTGGCTGGCGCTGGCCGAGGTCCGGCTCGATCGTTGAATTTAGCCCGTGACAGCGGTTGGCAAAAAGGTATTATATGGTTGACTTGGTTCGGCTTGCCGTGGAGTAGTGTGTCCTTTTTTAAGGTTGCAGACCTATCGCGACAATGTTAGACTAATAGCTTTGTCAGCGCTGGCGTAGCTCAGTTGGTAGAGCAGCTGATTTGTAATCAGCGGGTCGGGGGTTCAAATCCTCTCGCCAGCTCCATTTGAGGAGAGCGGGAACGGCATTTCTGCTATAGCGGCGGCAGCGGGAATAGGATTTGCGAACCCAGGCGCGGCGGGGCGAGGTTGTTAGAGTCCGACTGTTTGGGCACGATGTTCAGCGGCCGGAGACGTGAAGGGTGTTCGGCTTCCGCGGTTCTTAGATCCACTCCTGAGGTCGAGGGCAGGCCCAGGAATCCCGCATCTGCAGGTTTTTGGGAGAGGTGGTCGAGCGGTTAATGGCACTGGGCTGTAAACCCAGCGTCCTTCGGGACTACGAAGGTTCGAATCCTTCCCTCTCCACCAGCGACTCTAGGAATTTTAGATTTTGGATTTGCGATTTTGGATTTGTACGCTTGAGAAGAACCAATCCAAAATCCACAAGCCACAATCCAAAATCCTTTGGCGAGCGGGAGTAACTCAGTTGGCAGAGTCATAGCCTTCCAAGCTATTGGTCGCGGGTTCGAGTCCCGTCTCCCGCTCCAGAGTTTCAGCCCACGTAGCTCAGTTGGCAGAGCGCGTCCTTGGTAAGGACGAGGTCATCAGTTCAATTCTGATCGTGGGCTCCACAACTCTAGGAATTTTGGATTTGCGATTTTGGATTTGAAAGGACAAATGAGAAGTGGGAGATCAATAAGGATTTTGGATTTTAGATTTTGGATTTTAGATTTGAAAGGACAAATGGAAGTGAGGGATCAATGCAGAGTCCAGGTGCAGAATGGACTTCGTGATCTTTTCTTCCAGGACCCACAATCCAAAATCCAAATTCCAAAATCCAAAATTCTTTAAGTTGGCAGAGCGCGTCCTTGGTAAGGACGAGGTCATCAGTTCAATTCTGATCGTGGGCTCCACAACTCTAGGAATTTTAGATTTTGGATTTGCGATTTTGGATTTGAAAGGACAAATGAGAAGTGGGGAATCCATAAGGATTTTGGATTTTAGATTTTGGATTTCTGATTTGAAAGGACAAATGGAAGTGAGGGATCAATGCAGAGTCCAGGTGCAGAATGGACTTCGTGATCTTTTCTTCCAGGACCCACAATCCAAAATCCAAATTCCAAAATCCAAAATTCTTTAAGTTGGCCGTCATCGATATCGAGGCAATCATCAGGTCGAGGCTGTAGCAAAGCTAGGAGAGACATATGGCGAAGGAGAAATTCGATCGCAGCAAGCCGCACGTCAACATCGGGACGATCGGGCACATTGACCACGGCAAGACGACGTTGACGTCGGCGATCACGCAGGTATTGCACAAGCTGGATCCGAAGGTGGCGATTCGGA
>JAIQGI010000032.1 GCA_020072565.1 Terriglobia bacterium | reverse complement strand
TATTAGAAGATGGATCAGATATAGATCGTCAATCCTGGGGCATTCTGGACGGTGATATTTCCAGCGAGGTGGGGCAAGTTCTCAGAAACGACATTAAATTCGAGTCAGAGGTGTCTCAAAATCATTGACAAGTTCCGACTTGCGATTGCGCTCAACGAGCCCGCGCGACGTGGGGGATGGAGAATATTCAGTGACGATGGGGCTCGGGCGCAAGGATTCGGCCCGTTAGCCGGACCCCCAAAAGGTTGAAATCCAGGTATCTGGCAGGCAGGCTGGAGAAGTGTCGGCGGGTCTTTAACTCTTCCGTGCGAGTTGGATGCCGCCGTTTCTCATCCAGTTCGATCGGGGTCATCGGCCTCAGAGGGCTATGGCAGCTCATCTGTTATCATTAAAAATCCTGTCGATGTGAGCACCCAGTTCCCTCGCCAGGCCGCGCCTGCAACCGTTTTGTGGATGGGAAAGTCAGACGAGCGGACGAAGCGACCGTCCATGGTTCTCGTGCTTGCGCGCAAACTGCCGGATCGTGCGGTGCGGGAGGATGTCAAGGGGCCCAGGCCGTCGGATAAGATTTTGTCGATGATTTTGACGAGATAGATTATATTTTGCCGCTGGGTATCAGGGAGCTTGTCGCATCGCCTGAGCAGTAGCCGCGGTGTTTTGTGTCAACGTTGCTCCTCATGAAACAAATGGCGGCGCGACCTCGTTTCCGGCACGAAGGAGCATGTCGCATTCCTGGTTTCATTGCAGCAGCAGAGAGATCCGGGTATGGAACCTGATCGACAGCCAACCTTGTCACCGTTGCAGAGGGTGCGCGGTCTCCACGATTGTGAAGAAGTCCGCAAATGCTTCTTCCGGGAGCAGCTTTTCCCGGCATTGGGCGACAATTGGTTTTTTCGCATCATCCTTGCGGCAAACTCTGTTCCCGATGGTGTTCCACGACCGGCCGAGTGTCGGATTGCTCCGTCCGTCAAGTGTCTCCGGCCGCGCGAACTGGCTCTGGCAGATTTCATTAAGGGCAGGCGGATGAGATCGTGGAACTCGGGAGGAGGGAATCCTTGTTGAAGTCGGTGGGACCCTCACTTTCATTGGTGATTGTGGGTTGCTGCCTCGCTTTCCTGGCGGGCGCGTCTTTGCTGGTGTATCTCAACAGAGCGCAGATTCTCCTTGGTTCCCAGCACAGCGCGCCGCTCACGGACATCCGAAAGGAGCATGGCTTCGCCTATACGGCAATGACGCACCACCCCGAGTTGAGTTCTCACGAACAACCCTCCAACGCACAGGTATTGGAGGACGGCAGGCCGCTGCCGGGGCCGGCGAACTCGCTGCACGAAGATATCCGCACAACCGGCAAGGGGCGCTACTCTTTCTGGCACGCATATGTGTATTTCGCGACCTCCGACAATACCGATCCGCGCACCAACGACCGTGTCTACACACTCCGTTACACCACAACCGTCGGAGCAGCTTGGGCCTCATTGCTGTATGCATCAACCATCCTGCTGTGCGCGGTGGCGGCAATTCTTGTTTTCAGGACGGACGGGATTTATGTGCTGTTTGCGCGGCTCAAGACGCCGGTTTGGATCATTTTGCTGGTACTCTTCCTGATCGCCGGAACTGGCCTGGCCGTCCACAATTATGAGAATGCGTCCAGAATCTATCTCGCTGTGGCGGCACTGTTGATTTTCGTGCTGGCGGGCGCGGCCACTCTGGGTACCTTCACCTTTTTCTGTATACCTCCCCTGGTACCTCTGCGAGCCGCCCTGCGGGCGGTCCTGTTGTGGTTCGCCTTTTTTTCGATGCTCTGCTGGCTGCTATGGTCAAACCCCGTCGTTACCCGACTGTACGGCGTTTTCGCGCTTTCACCGTGGCTGTTGCGCGCGGCTTTGCCCGGTGCGCTGACGGCTATGCTCTGCTTCCTCGCCCTCGAACAAGCCTCCAGGCGCCGGGTATGGGAGCAAATTGTTGCCTTGAGTTCCCATAAATGGTTCGGCAAGATTCGAGCCAGACACGTCGCGCTCGTCCTCATCCTGTTTATGGCCCTGTTATCAACGCTCCATATGATTATGCACTACTGGGACACTTCGCCTTGGATGGATTCGAACGGATATGACACACTTGCCCATGAGCTGGCCCTCGGCCACGGTTTCCACACACAGTTTTATATGCCCTTGTACGTCGTCTGGCTGGCGGGCCTGTTCTATTTCTTCGGGCATTTTTACTTTGTAGTACAGCTGGCCAATATCCTGCTCGTTTTGGCCACCATCGCCATTTTTTACGCGGCCATGAGGGCATGGACTGATAGTACGGCCGTTGCCTTGCTCACCGCTCTCTTCCTCGCAACCAGCATGAGCATCATCAGCGTCTATGTCCACGTCTCGCAGATTGAAACGTTCAACGAACTGCTGGTGGCTGTAAACTTCTATATATTTGTGATGCTATTGAAAAAGATCCGCCCGGAGATTTGGTTCCTTTGGGGACTTTCAGCTTCTCTGCTTCTCCTGAGCCGCATGCAGAATTTCGGCTTGTTGCTCGGTGAGTTGGTTGTTTTCCTGGTGATGATGAATTCCCCCCGCCGGGCTGGATTTTGGACCTCACTGAAGCAGAAAGTGGTTCCACTGTGCGTGGCGTTCCTCGGCCTCCTTCTGCCTCTTGCGGCCTGGGGCGTGCGAAACCGGATCGTCGAGGGCCAATTCAGGATCACAACTACGGCCGCCGTCTGGCAACTGGCATTAGGGAATCACCCCGACACGAGGGGAGGAGTTGACTATCGAAGTTATTATCATCTCCAAGCGGAGTACGATAGAAAGTATCCCGATCCTAAGGAGAAGGACGCTGCATACCGGCGCGACGGAATCCGCTTCTTGATTGAGAGCCCTCGCCGCACCTTGTACAACTTCTGGACCAGAACCAAGGTGTTCCTGGATCTCTTGGAACCGGGTTTTTGGCGAAACCGCCCAACTGTCTGGGCCACGGAGTGGAACTCCTTTGTCGTATGGCACCTGCAGCCCATCCTGGCGTTGACCGCTGTTTTGTTTCTCATCATTTTCCACCGGGGCCGCCTCCTATGGGTTTCTCTGCTTCTCGTAATCCTCTATTTATTGCCGTTTTTGCCGTTCCCCGCGCTTGAGAGCCGGATTCGGTTTCCGATCGATCACGTTTTCCTCCTGGGGATTGCTGCCATGATTCGCTATGCTGCGACCGAGCAGCGCACGAAGCTGGCCTGCTCCTGGCCTCCCGCGCCGGTATCGAATCTTGTCGGTCGCCGGGGCCTGCTTTCTTATTTGCGCCATCCCGATGAGGGAGAACCGCGCGCGCCCGATCTCCATCTTTATCGAAGAGTGGTGGCGGTTGTCTCTGTTGTGATTGTACTTATTTTGTGCCGCTCGCTGATCGGCGCACCCAATGCCCGCAGGTTACTAAAAGCCGCCGGTGCCACGAAGGTCGCCCAAGTTTCCAGTGACACTCAGTCCCCCGGTACGCGACCATGGGAGGATCTGGCACGGAGCGCTTCGAAGGATGGACTCCTCGGAGCCACGGTTGAAATGCATGCCACAGTGTCGAACCAGGGGTGGCCATCGGAATGGATCGCGCAGCTATCGCCGAACTATTTCCCCGAATTCTGCCGGGACGCTGGCAATGGATGTTATCAGGTTAGCGTTGTTTGGCGTCAGCCCCAGGTACCGGGCGAACCCCGCATGGATGCGGCCGCACAGGTGAGCGTATCCTACAAGGGCGCTTTGGTTGATCGCAGGCTACGAGAGGGGGATCGAGCCTGGATCCTGGGAAGAATCACTCAAATCCGAGATTTCGATGCTTATGAAAGCCCGTATCCCGCAATCTACATTGAAGTGATCAAGGCGAAAAAGATCGAATAGCTGTGGGAGCGATTCATGAATCCGTATCAGAAACCGGCGAAACAACATGTGAGGGAGTTCTGGGAAAAACACCCCTTGTGCAGTTACGAGATTGCCGCGAGCACGGGGGACAAGGTGTTTTTTGAGGAACACGACCGGCTCAAGCGTGAGGACACCGATTTGTTCTGCATGCACTTGTGGCGCTTCGATCAAATGGCCGGGAAGAAAGTTCTGGATGTCGGTTGTGGCCCGGGCTGGCTGGTGCGCAACTATGCACGCACAGCCGCTTTGATTGTCGGCATTGATTTGACGTTTCAGGCGGCCCAAATGACGAAACGCTCTCTGGATCTACAAGGTTTGAAGGGTTGCGTCGTACAGGCCGACGCAGAACGCCTGCCCTTCAGGAGCAACGCTTTTGATTTTGTTTCGAGCAGTGGGGTGCTGCATCACACGCCGGACACGCAAAAGGCCATCTCCGAATGCCATAGGACTCTCAAATCAGGCGGGGATTCCGTGATCAGCTTGTATTACAGAAACATCCTGTTGCGGCGAGCCACATTCCCATTGCTCAAGCAATGCCTCCGTCTGCTCAAAGATGTCCCAGGGCGCCGAAAATTGAAAAATCCGAAAAGCATCGAGGAGTTCGTCCGGGTATATGACGGTGACGACAATCCTGTCGGCAAGGCATATTCCAAGCCAGAGTGCCGTGAAATGTTCAGGCAATATGTCGTCGAAGGCATGGAAATCCATTTTTTCCCCAACCGTTTCCTTGCCCTACGGGTTCCGAGATTTGTGCATAAGCTTTTGGATTCCTGGTTTGGCACCATGATTTATCTGGTGTTGAAAAAGTCAAGCGCATCCCCGCCGGCTGAGCAATGAAGGCGCCCTGTCATGTCTCTTGACGAGTTGCTACGCGATAGAAAGGTGTGGGAGACCAAAGAGGTGCTCCGCCTCGTCTATACGCGACAATTCTTCCCGCGCTTGAGTCAAAATCGGGTGCCCGGCTTCCGCACGGTCGAAGTAGGCGCCGGCCCCGGCCTGTACAAACAGTTTGCCCCGGATGTCCTTTCTTCCGATATTACCGTTTGCCCATGGCATGACTTGGCGGCCAACGGCGAACACCTGCCGTTTGCAGCGGCCTCTCTCGACAATGTGATCGGGCTCGACGTGGTGCACCACCTAAACAACCCACTGTCGTTCTTTTGTGAATCCGCTCGTGTCCTGCGCGCCGCCGGCCGCGTCGTGTTGATTGAGCCTTGGATGACTCCGTTCGGCTATTTGGTCAATCGTTGCTTTATCCCTGAGGAGTGCGATCTGACCTGGCAGCCGGGAGAAATGCTGGTACAGGATCAGAACCGTCAAAAGCGAAAGGATCCGTTCGAAGCCAACAGCGCGGTTCCCTATCTTCTCTTTAACCGCTTCCGGCATCGACTCCGCGAACTGATGCCGGAACTGAGATTGGTGAAAATCGAGCGGTTTGCCTTGTTTGGCTATCTCCTGAGCATGGGTTTTCGCGAAACATCCCTGTTGCCTGCCCGGCTCTATCCCTACGTGGAACGTCTGGAAAGTGCCACTCGCTCCTTATGGGAACCCGTGGCGGCTCTAAAGGCGCTTATTGTGCTGGAGAGGGTGTAACAAATGTGCGGCATTTGTGGCTTTGTCGGCTTCCGTGATGAAGAGCTGCTGCGCCGCATGATGCGCCTGCTGCGCCATCGCGGCCCGGATGACAGCGGATGCTTTCTGGGAGGCCAGGCAAGCCTGGGGCACACCCGTCTGAGCATTATTGACCTGCAGACGGGACGACAGCCTATCTACAATGAAGACAATACTATGTGCATTGTGCTCAACGGCGAAATTTACAACTACAAAGATTTGAGAGCCGTCCTGGAAACGCGCGGCCACAAATTCAGCACGAAGACCGATACCGAGGTGATCGTCCACTCCTATGAGGAGACGGGCAGAAAATGTGTTGATCAGTTTAACGGAGAGTTCGCCTTCGCCCTGTGGGATGACAAAGAACAGCGGCTCCTCCTTGCGCGGGATCGGTTGGGGATTCGCCCTCTTTATTATTGCCTTGTCGGCGGCAACCTGATCTTCGGTTCCGAACTGAAGTCGCTGCTGCTTTGGAGTAAAACGCCGCGTGTGCTCAATCGCGTCGCGGTGGATTGCTATCTGACCCTCCGCTATGTGCCGGCAAGCATGACGATGTTTGAAGGCATCGAAAAGGTGCCGCCGGGGCATACGCTCACCTTCCAGGATGGCGAAATGCAAATCCAACGCTACTGGAAGGCGGGGCTCGCCGACACGGCCGGTGCCTCAGGCGAGGACTGTGACAATGCGTTCTACGAATTGTTAAGAGACTCGGTCCGGTTGCGCCTGATGAGTGACGTGCCCCTTGGAGCCTACCTGAGCGGCGGCGTGGATTCCAGTGCCATTGTCGGCATGATGAGCGAAATGACCACGGCGCCGGTCCGGACGTTTACCATTGGCGGCTTCGGCCTCCATGCCGACGAACTCGCCAAGGCGCGCCGCATTGCTGAGTTTTTTCATACGGACCACCACGAATTGATCGTAGGCCGGCAGGATTTCGACCTATTGCCACGCATTCTCCGGCACATGGACTCGCCGATCGGCGACGCTATCATAATTCCAGCCTATCTTCTCGCCCGCGAAACGTCCAAGCATGTCAAAGTGGTTCTCTCCGGCGAAGGCGCGGATGAAATCATGGCGGGCTATGTGCACCAGTTGACGCTGAAGTATGGCGAACTGTATCGTCGAATGATTCCAGGCCCTCTCAAAAGGGCAACGAATGGCGTTGTCAAGCTGTCCCCCGTGGCATTATTGAACCTGTTTTTTCTGTACCCGGCCGGATTGGGCGCGCGAGGGAAGAAACGCGTATTGGATTTCCTCGAGGCATTGGCAGGCGATTCCTTGGCTCAGGCCTTCCTGGTGCTGGCATCGCTGTTCACCGAGAATGAGCGGCACGACATGTATTGCGCTGGATTCAGAAATGCGCTGAGCGACACCCGGTTCCTGCGTCGCCGCATGGACGCCGTGCTCGCGGGCCCGGATAGCTTCCTCAACAACCTGCTCCTGTACGATCTGGAGAACTGGTTGCCGGATAACACCCTGATCAAGCAGGACCATCTTTCCATGGCCAATTCGCTGGAAGCCAGGGTCCCATTCCTCGACCACCGCCTGGTCGAGTTTTGTTCCGGCTTGCCTGCACGTTTCAAGATCAAAGGCCTCACTCAGAAGTATCTGTTGCGAAAAGCCGTGAAACGCCTTCTGCCACCGTCTGTTGCCAAGGCCCCCAAGCGGGCGTTCTACATGCCCATCGAAAAATGCTTTGGCGCTGAATTCGACAATTTTGCCCGCGAAATACTTAACAGCGAGAGCTTCAGAACGCGTGGCATCTTCGAAGAACAAGAGGTCGCCGCCAGGACCACGCACTTGCGTTCCCAAGAGCTAGTCGACAACAAGCAATCCATGGCGCTGTTGATTCTCGAGCTCTGGTTCCGAACATTTTGGGATAACGACGGATCCGCAGAGACGCTACAATGTTTGACCGAACATTAGGTGAGAAACCAGCACGCCGGCGCGAACATCCCGGCAAGGCGTCCGCGCGCCGCCGTCAGTTCAAAGCACTGTTTGCGGTCCCGAAGGCAGAGCATTCGGAACCAACTCGGAAAGCCGGTAAGGATTCTGAACATTTGCGGTAAGAGTCGCTCACAGACTCGATGGCGGAGTTTCGATGGAACACTTTCGCAATCTTGCCCTGGGACAAATACCGCGCATCCTCGGTTTGGGAGACCGGAGAAGCGGCTCCCCGACATTCGGGTGTTTCGACCGCTATCACTGGCATTATCAGTTCCTGGATTTCCCAAATGCTCGTTTTCAGGAGGCGGCGCTCCTGCTGGGTCTCCTTTGGCGCGAGGATTTTCCCGGCAACCTCTATTTCTCCAATGCCAGGATCTTGGAGTGGGTTCACGCTGCCCTGCAGTTTTGGCTGAAATCCAGAAACCGCGACGGCAGTGTGGCGGAGGCCTATCCGCTAGAACGCAGTTTCTGTGCGACGGCCTTTAGCGCCTATGCCGTCTCTGAATGCCTAGTGCTTCTCGGAGGTGCTCCGCCCCCATCCCTGGAAAAGACGTTTGACTGGTTAACGCGAAATGAAAACCTGGCAGTCGCAAATCAGATGGCTGTTGCCGCCCTCGCTCTGCACAATTGCTTTCGCCTGACCGGGCACGACAGGTATCGTGCTGCAGCAGCAGAAAAGGTCGAAAAACTGCTCGGTTCGCGGCATCCGACCGGCTATTTTCAGGAATATGGCGGTCACGACATCGGATATTCAAGCCTCACAATAAGTTGCCTCGCGCAGTACTTTCTCGGGACCCACGAGAATGAACTCTGGCGGGCTTTACAAAAAGCAGGTACACTTTTGGCAGAGAGGGTGCAAGAAGACGGCAGCTACGACCTTGGAGGAACCAGCCGGCAAACCCAGTTCCTTTACCCATTCGGCCTGGCCGTCATAAACAGTGACGTTGTGCGAAGGCTGCTCAACGGCTTGAACGCAAACAGGATCATTCACCCTGGCTGGCTGGATGACCGGTATGTAATCCAGCTTACGACAAACTATTTGCAGACCTATTTGAAGCTCTACCATGCGGATGACAACGACCAGGTTGATCGCACTGCGTCTGTATAACCTGACATTGGGACGGACCCTCTGGGGTGCCTCATTCCTCAGGGCCATCCTTGTAAAACTGCTCATCGGGAGCAAGGCCGACGAGGAAAGGTACGTGGCCTCTTCGCGTTATTTCAGTTTCGACGAAATGAATCCGCAGAAGTAACGGAATGCTCATCCGGCTCTAAGTGGCGGCCGTGAACAAACGTTCCGCAACCGTCACGTAGCAACAGGGATACTGCCTTCATGTGCAGGATCTTTTTGAAGGCGAGGTAGTACAAAATGAAAGTTCTTGTTCTCAATCCAGTGAGTCGTGTCAGCAAGAACGTGATCCGCGACGTCCTTTACGGCTGCTGGTGCAGCGGCAAGCGTATCGGGGGCGGCACCGTGCCGCCGTTCGGCTTGCTGCAGGTCGCAACCGTGCTTCGCAATGATGGGCAGGATGTGACCTTCCTGGACGCGCAGGCCGAACAGTTGTCCCATGATCAGGTCAACAACATGGCGCGCGGCATGGACACGGTCGTGATATCGACTTCGACCATGACGTTCCTCGAAGACGCAAACATGCTTCTGGGATTGAAAGAGACCAATCCGGGCTTGAAGACGCTCGCCTTCGGCTCCCATCCGACCTTTATGCCCAAGTACACTCTGGCCCATAAGGGCGTCGACATTGCCGTGCGTCACGAACCGGAGTTCATCACTCGGGATCTTCATCGAGAAATGCGCACGGGCGGCGAATGGAAACAGGTTGCCGGCATCGCATTCGTGGAAAATGGAGGCGTCCGGATAAACCCGGATTATCCGCTTTATGACCTGAACGAGTTGCCTTTCCCTGATGTGACGATGCTGCCCAAGGGCATTCATTATTTCAACCCGCTCGTCCGCCGCTTGCCCTATATCACAACGACCACTTCAAAAGGCTGTCCGGCAAAATGCACCTTCTGCACGGCGCCATACTTCGACGGCATGCGGACCCGCTTTCAGTTGGCTGACTATGTGGTGCGAGAGATCGAGTACTTTTTGCAGCAGGGTTATCGTGAAGTCTACTTTCGAGATGATACGTTTTTCGTCCACAAGAAGCGCGACACGGAAATCTGCCGCCAGATCCTCGAGCGCAAACTGGATGTGAGTTGGATCGCGAACGCGCGGGTCTCCATGATCGACAAGGAGATGATGGAATTGGCGCGCGCTGCGGGTTGCCACACCTTGAAGCTCGGAGTCGAATCGGGCGTTCAGGAAATATTGGACCGTGCTCGCAAAGGTTACAAGGTGGAGCAGGCGTATGATGTTTTCCGCTGGGCGAAAGAGGTTGGCTTGCATACGCATGCGCACGTGATGGTCGGTATGCCCGGCGATAACCAGGAGACGGTAAATAGAACGATTCAATTTGTTAAAGAACTGAACCCAACGACGGCGACATTCGGTGCCTGCACGCCTTATCCCGGCACACCACTGTTTGACGAGGTCGCGGCTGCGCACCCGGAAATCCAGGATGGAAGCGCGAGCAGTCTCCACAAGCTTCATGTGGAGGGAATTTTCAACGAAATCTATGCCGACTTGACGAAGGAGCAATTGAAAAAAAGCATCAGGCGGGCATATCGTGAGTTTTATCTGCGACCTTCCTATTTCTGCGATTCTCTGAGGCAGCTACACGGCGTCGATGATGTCAAGCGGCTGAGCATCGCCGCAACCAACGTCCTGGATTTTGCCCTGTTTGGTGGTTGACGGCGACGAGCGTGTTGCATGATAACCGAAGCCCTCGATTCGATGATTCTAAATCAAGCGGAGGATTCGTGCAGCCCAAGGTAACGGTCATCATTCCCGCCTACAACGAAGAGTTGACCATCGGCCCAATCATCAACGAAATCAAGAACCTGGAATCGAACTACGAAATCATTGTGGTGGACGATTGCTCCAAAGATGCGACTGTGGAGAGAGCCAGAGCTGCGGGCGCGCGCGTCATTCAGCATCCCTACAATATGGGAAACGGCTCGGCGGTCAAGACCGGTGTGAAAAACGCCGGAGGCGAGTATCTGCTCATGATGGATGCGGACGGCCAGCATTCGCCTGAGGATATCCCGAAACTCGTTGCAGGCCTGGATCAGTATGATATGGTCGTCGGGACTCGTGATGCCAGCGCGCCGGTTTCCGGTTTCCGGAAGATAGGCAATCGGATATTTGTGCTCTGGGCCTCGTACATTGCAGGCCGGCATATCCCGGACCTCACTTCGGGCTTTCGTGCCGTCAAGAGGCGCCGGATGTTGGAGTTTCTGCACCTGTTACCGAACGGCTTTTCGTACCCCTCGACAATCACGATGGCCTTGATCAAAACGGGCTATCCTGTCTCGTACGCTCCACTCACCACGATCGTCAAGCGCACGAAGGGCAAAAGCAAGATCCGGCCCTTTAGAGATGGCTTGACTTTCTTGATGATCATCCTCCGCATGGGTATGCTCTTCGAGCCCTTGAAGCTCCTCCTGCCCGTCAGCGTTTTCCTGTTCGCGATGGGGATTGTTGTTACAGTCATTCAAATCATCCGGGTGAGGACTGTCACAAATACAGCAGTTCTCTTCTATGTCACGAGCGTTCTGATTTTCTTTTTTGCCCTGGTGGCTGATCAGCTGGCACACGTCCGGCGGGAACTAAATCTCTTTCGCAAGGTGGAATGATCGGGTGGTTGCTGTTCCCCGGCACCCAGGGCAAGCCTCAAGGGAGCCGGTGCATCCGGATCTTCATCCGCATTATCGAGGCACTGCAGGCGAGACAGATTGAAATTGGCCTGTCAGACGTTTTTTAGAGATGGGAGATGCGCAAAAAACGGACATCCCGATTTTTCAGTTTGCGCGGCGAAGGCAGAGGGCAGAAAAAATCGGAAGATCCGAACGTCCTCTTTATATGGACAATGCCCGCAGTTGAGAGTACGCAACAAGTCGAGTGAGAACCGACGTCGCGCTGTTAGCCGCGGCGCCGCCGCAGTTGCCACCCGATCCCGCCTACCAGGACTGCGGCGCCGAGGAGAGCGAGCGGCAGAGCCCATTTCAGCTGGTAGGCAAGACGTTCCGTCGCAACCCACCGATCCCCCATCATCACATTTGCGTTTGGCGGTTCGATCGAGTTTCCTTCCGGCCCGTAAATCGAAACCATGATCTCCGAGGCTAGCTCTGGATAGTAGTGACTCTGGCGCCTGTATCCATCTTCATATATCGAGCGGATCGACGAAAGATCTCTTTCGATCTCCTTCAGGCTCTTGGGGATCACCACGCCGATATCAGGATCCAAAACATACCACTCGGCCGGCGCCACTTCGGCAGTAACAACAGTGTGCCCACCCAATTGAGCCACACGGGTATCCAGACCGCCCTCTCTCAACAGTGCCGTAACGATAAGAGACGTTTGGCTGCACATGCCGACCCCTCGCTCAAGAGCCTTGCGCGCGTCGACAAAGGTGTACCGGCGATAATCGTCACGGATTTCGCCCAAGAGCCAAAGGATGTAATTTTCCCAGATGGGTACATGAAGGCGAAGAACCCCCTCATTCGCGTAGTTCCAGATGTGCCGCACATTGCCTGACACAAGTTCATTGATGCGTATGGCGTAGTCTTTGTTCGATTCGCCGGCCCGTCTTGGCAGAGCCTGAAGGAGTGCCTGCCATTCCAGTTCAGTGCCGCCGGGCGTTCGCAGAAATGGTCCGGTAAGATGGCCGTCGTTTGTCGAAAACCCGCGCAGGTGCTGGAAATGGCCGAAAAGATTGATTCCGATGAGCATCACACCGAAAGCGGCGATGAGCACTGCCCACCAGGTAACGGCCGAGGCAAAAGAGGGACCCTTGGGACCGGAACCCAGACTCCATCGGGCCATAGCGAACAAGCCGAAAAGCGCACACAAAATGCCGATGCCGCCGACCGTCACACGGACAGGAAAGCGTATGACGACAGCTCCATTATTTGGTGGCGGTGAGGCTGCCCCGGGCCGCAAGAGAAGACCATCACCATACATCTTGTCGAGATCGATGAACGCCCCACCGGTATTGGTGCGCAACTCAGCCTCATCTCGCGCCTGCCGTAACTTCATTCGATACCAATCCACTCCAATCGAAACCGTGTCCTCGCCGTCCGCAGGTGAAGGAATCGTGATGAAGGGTGCAACGAGCCTCGGCAGCGGAACATAGTAGGCCTTGACATCAGGGAGGTCCGCAACGAAAAGAAAATTCCAGTTGTCGCGACTCACGGGAATCGCCGCATTGGCGGGCACACGAGTCTCCAGATGAAAAGGGAACAACCGAGACAAGGACGCGGCAATTGTGGCCAGCAACGCCAGTGTCGCGCAGAAACTGCAAAACAGCCGGAATCCAGGAAGCAGGGCACGGGAACCTGACCGCGAAATCCGAATCAGCGTCAGCGCTGCCACTAAAATCAGTGTCAGGGCTGCAGCTGCCGTAAGAAATCGGGCCGGTTTTACAGCAACGACTGCCTCATAGGACCGACCGTTAGCAGCTGGATTCGAGTTGTCGCGACTCGAGAATATGACAGCGCCGTTCCAATGCGAGTACCGGCCGTGTCCCTTCTCCACGATTTCCTGATGAAGGGCATGCGCCGGACCTAGAGGAAGCCCGTTCTCCAGGAGGACAAGCCCCGACCTTGTCGGTGCCGCAAGGAAGTCTTGCTCGATTCTTCGCAGCGGTCCAGCAGCTTCCAGCTGGAAGGAATAGGCATTGCCTCCCCAGCTTGTCAGGGAAGCGGGGTTAAAGTAAACATTGTGACTGGAGGGCCATAGCTCCCATGCGCACACGGCGAGCGCAGCCAGACAGACCAAAAGCCTCAAGGAACTTCCCGCTCGTACTTTCACCGGCAGCTCCCCAGGAATGCAGCCCAACTTCATCTCAACTGTCTTGCATCGGTTTAGAATTGTTCTTGGTGTGCGGGCAGCTGCCGGTTCGCCGAGCTGCCCGCCTTCTCGAGATCGAGTTGCGAGACTTGGGTCTCACTCCATTCAGACCCCAACATCCGGAGCAATCAGCAATGGGGGATTTTGCTCTTTGTTCCGAGTAATACTCAGGGCATGGTTTCTTTAAACTGCATGAGCTTGTTGCCGCCTCGGCTAGCAGCAACGCAAGCCGGGCAAAACAGAGCGTACCGCCCATGCAGACGCGGTGCAAGCATACTCTCAGAAATTTTCTATCACAATCAAAGAGTCGCAGGATTGGGGAAAGCTCCAGAATTTGGCTTGCCCGTTTGAATTGCCGCTACTCTGAAACGTAACTGACTTCCGAATCGACTTCTCAGGATGTCCTCTCTTCAATATACTTGCAGGCTGTCCACCTCTTAAGAAATCGTGCATTCAGGTTTGGAACTGAACATGTTCAGGATTTGTCACCTTATCACCAGCCTCGATGTCGGCGGGGCGGAAACGTCCCTGTTTCGGTTGCTCTCTGCCCTGGATAGGGACCGGTTCAGCTGCAGCGCGATCTCGCTGATCGAACCTGGACTTGTCGGGAGGCGCATTCGGGAGCTGGGGGTACCGGTGCGGTCGCTGGGACTGAGGCGCGGCGCGGTGTCACCGGCCGCGCTGCTGAAACTAACCCGCCGGCTGAGGCAGGATCGGCCGGATATAGTCATGACGTGGCTTTACCACGCAGATCTGGCGGGCTTGCTGGCGGGCCGGTTGGCGCGTGTGCCCGCGATTGTTTGGAATCTGCGGGCCTCGAATATGGATATGTCCAGGTACCATGCGCTGTCAGGCTGGACACTGTGGCTTTGCGCCCGTCTGTCTCATCTGCCGGCTGCGGTCGTTGTCAATTCCGAGAGTGGGAGGGCGTACCACTCTCAAATCGGGTATCGCCCGCGCGAGTGGGTGCTCATCAGAAACGGTGTCGATCCCGCGCAGTTCAAACCGGATGCGGCAGCGCGGGAGGAAGTGAGGGTCGAACTCGGCTTGCGGCAGGAGGATCTGCTGATAGGCCTGGTGGCGCGTCTCGATCCTACGAAAGACCATGACAACTTTCTGGCGGCCGCGCGCATGGTGGCACAACAGGACCGTTCGGTTCACTTCGCCCTCGCCGGCAGGGGCGCCGGAAGCGATAACTTGAGGCTGGCTGCCGGCGTGGAGGGGCCACCCTTTTCGGGGCGAGTGCATCTGCTCGGCGAGCGTGAGGATATGCCGCGTCTCACCGCTGCGTTTGACATCGCCTGCTCCGCCTCCCGCAGCGAGGCATTTCCCAACACGGTCGCGGAGGCGATGGCTTGTGAAGTTGTCTGCGTCGCTACCGACGCCGGCGATTCGGCAAAGATCCTGGGTGAAACGGGCATCGTTGTCCCTCCGGGAAATCCCGACGCCCTGTCCCAGGGTCTGTTGCGCGCCATCGCGCTCAAACCGTCCGAGAGACAGGCTTGGGGCAGCGCGGCCCGGGAACGCGTGATACAGCACTTCAGCCTGGATCGTTTCGTGGCCGATTACGAGGCTTTCTTTACCCGCATCGGCTCCTAGCGCCCTGGCGTGCCGGCCGTTGTTTTTGTTTTTCATAAATCGGCGCCGGGATGCCGGCGCTGAAGGAATTGAGGTTCGCGAATGTGCGGCTTGACCGGTCTTTTGCGGCGCCCGGGGACAGCCCGGGAGATTCTCCGCGACCAGGTCACCCGGATGGCGGACACTCTTGTGCACCGTGGTCCGGATGATGCCGGCGCCTGGGCGGACGAAGCGGCGGGTCTGGCCTTCGGATTCCGCCGCCTCTCCATCATAGATCTGTCCCTTGCCGCTCATCAGCCCATGCTCTCCGCAGACGGACGCTACGTGCTGGTCTTCAATGGCGAGATCTACAACTATCGTGATCTGCGCGCCGATCTCGAGAACGCCGGCGTGCGCTTCCGCAGCTCGTCGGATGCAGAAGTCCTGCTCGAGGGCACGGCAGCTTGGGGCGCCGAAGCAACTTTTCCGCGCCTCTGGGGAATGTTCGCCATTGCCCTCTGGGATCGCCGGGAATCTGTGCTGTACCTTGTTCGCGACCGCGTGGGCAAAAAGCCGCTCTATTATGCCGAATCGGGCGGACTTTTCCTGTTCGCCTCAGAACTCAAGGCGCTGTGCGCGCATCCCGCATTCGATCGTGCGCTCGATCGGGATGCCCTGGCTGCCTACTTCCGCTATGGCTATGTTCCTGCCCCTTACTCGATCTATAAAGCAGCCCGCAAACTCATGCCCGGTCATTATGCCGTGGTTCGAAGGGGGGGTCGGGCTGAGATCCGGCCTTATTGGGAGGCCGTCGGCGTGGCACGTCAGGCGCTGAACCGACGAGTTGTCCTTGGGGAGAATGAAGCGATTGCGGAGCTGGATGTGCTGCTCCGGGATGCGGTGGCTCGCAGGATGATCGCCGACGTGCCGTTGGGCGCCCTGCTGTCGGGCGGCATCGACTCGTCCGCCGTAGTCGCGCTCATGCAGCAGCTGAGCCCAAGGCCCGTCAAGACCTTTACCATCGGCTTCCGCGATGCCGCATACGACGAGGCCGAGTCGGCCAAAGCGGTTGCCGCGCATCTTCAAACCGAGCATACCGAGCTGTACGTAACCCCGGATGAGGCCCAGGATGTCATTCCGCTCCTGCCTCAGCTCTACGACGAGCCATTCGCCGATTCCTCCCAGATCCCCACCTACCTCGTCTGCAAGATGGCCAGAAAACATGTGACCGTCTGCCTCTCCGGCGATGGGGGCGACGAGCTGTTCAGCGGCTACACGCGCTATATGCTCGCGCACCGCATATGGACGATCATGCGCCGCACGCCCCGTGCGGCACGCCGCATTGCCGCCGGCACGATTCAGTCGATTCCGACCGCGACGTGGGATGCGGTGTATCGAGGCTTGGAGGGTCTTATCCCGGCCCGCTGGCGCCAGACGCTTCCCGGCGACAAAATGCACAAGCTCGCGGAATTGTTGCCCGCCGGGCATCCGGATGGCCTCTACCGCACGCTGATCTCGGTTTGGAAGAATCCGGGCGAGTTGGTGATCGGCGGAAGCGAGCCGGAGACCATCCTGAATGATCCGTCTCTGCGGGAGAGCTTTCCGGACTTTACCGAGCGCATGATGATCTGGGACCTGGTGACATACCTCCCCAACGACATCCTGGTCAAGGTAGATCGCGCCAGCATGGGCGTCAGCCTCGAGGCCAGAAATCCCCTGCTCGATCATCGCATTGTAGAGTGGGCCTGGAGGCTGCCTTTGAGCCTGAAGAGGCGCGAGAGCCAATCCAAATGGCTTCTGCGGCAGGTGCTCTATCGGTACGTTCCGCCCGGGCTGGTGGAAAGGCCGAAGATGGGCTTCGGCATCCCGCTCGGTGCATGGCTGCGCGGCAGGTTGCGTGATTGGGCCGAGGAGCTCCTCGCCGAGAAGCGCTTGCGGGAGGGCGGCTTCCTGAGGCCCGATCCGGTGCGGAAGGCCTGGGTTGATCATCTGGCGGGCAAGCGGAAGGCCGATCACGCCCTGTGGGCCGTCTTGATGTTCCAGGCGTGGATGGATCATCAACGGCCCTGATCTCCCGGCAGGCCCCGCGCGATACCGGAACCACGAAATACACGGCACGGCATAGCCGCAACAAAAAAATCTCAACTCAGAGCCGGAGAGAGGAAGAGCCTCGAAGAGGCGGCAATCCATAGACCCGGCCGTGAGGCCAGGGTTTATCAGACGAACCGAAATGAGCGCCAGAGGTGCGGCACAAGACATCTGTGCCGGTCCGTCGGATCTCGATTTCCTTTCTCTCACTACCCCGCCCTTACGGGCGGGGCTATTTAATGACGGCGCCTTGTGCCTCCCGGCTCTGCGTCGCGTGGCAAAAATCCTTGCCTTCCTGCAAAGCATCTGAGGGTAAGTAGTACGAAACACACGAAATCGGATTCGTGCGTTTCGTGGTCCCCTGAAGCAGATCAACGGATTGTCACGCTACTTTTTTTGTCGGCGGCTGGCGCCGGGTGCCGTCGCCGTACTTTACGACCTTACGTGCCTTCATGTCGTAGACGTCACCTGCTGAGAGCACGTAGAAGGGCTTCTCCCATGGCTGATAGAGCCTGGTGTTGTCGTGGATCGCGACCTTCCAGCTTCCCATGACCTCGAACGTGTCCCCCTTCACGATGATCGCCGTATCTTCGGAGAGCCCGATTCCAAGCAGGTCAGGAAACTTTTTGATTACCGGAATCAGATCGTCCCAGCGGTTGCGGGCGTTGATGTGCTGATCGATGGCGGAGCGCCGCAGGAAGGCGAACGCCTTCTGGTGTTCCGGTTCCGGAGCCATCACAACTTGGCTTCCTGAAATGGCACCTCTGACGAGATAGTCGCCCTGGATCGTGGCGCCGGCGGAGGAACCCCCGATCACCCCTCCGCGTTCGAGCACCTTGTGAAACTCTTTGAGGGTCAGCGTGTTCATATAGGAGTCGACACAGTTCCATTGCCGGCCGCCGTCGAACCACACGGCGTTCGCCTGCCTCAGGTTTTTGACGAACTCTTCGGTGTCGGCCACCTTCGGATCATGCGTGTGCAGCATGGTGACGTTTTTCAGTCCCCGTTTCTTCCACGCGGCGACCACATCTTCTTCCTTGTAGACCCTGATTGATCCGTCGGGATTTTTATTCCCGCCGGCAGTCGGAACGATTACAAAATTCGCGTCCGGCCCGCCTGCGAGCTGGATGAAACGGTCGTAGATCGCAGCGTCTTTCAAGTTGCCGCCGACGATCACCAGCGTGCCGTTGGGCGGGCCGTATTCGGGAACTCCCTGGCTGAATGAGGCGGCTGCCACAAGCAGCACGAGCATGATGGCGGTCTTCAAGGAATAGCGAATTGATTTCCTGGGCATTGATCCTCCTGTGAGATTGAAAGTTCCCAATGGGCGAACCACTCGAAACTCCTTCGCACCTTTCGTGGTTTGTCAGCGATCGTGTCCTTCCTGTCGCAACTCAGCGCGTGCCTGCTGGAAGGACACGAAACGATCGTGGCGGTCCACCTCGGCGAGCGCGAGGATCTCCGGGCTCGGCGTATATTCGGGGACAATCTCCTTCAGTCTGGTCACGAGCCCGTAAACGTTTTTGGCTGCGACCACGGCGGCAAGAGCGTCAAGCCAGGCACTGACCTGGCCGGCGTCGGGTTGACCTCCGTCGAACACACGGATCTTCTCGTGCGCCGTGGGCTTGAGTCCCTCTCCGTCGAATCGCAGCTCTTCAAACAACTTCTCCCCCGGGCGCAGGGCGGTGAATACGATCGGGATGTCCCGTTCGGGCTCCAGTCCCGAAAGCCGGATCAGATCGCGTGCCAGGTCCACGATTTTTATGGGCTCTCCCATGTCCAGCACGAAGATCTCCCCGCCTTTCCCCATCGCGGAAGCCTGAAGCACAAGTTGCACTGCCTCCGGGATGGTCATGAAATAACGCCGCGCTTCCGGATGTGTGACCGTAATCGGCCTGCGGCTCGCGATCTGCTGCTCGAACAGTGGGACGACGCTTGCGGCGCTCCCGAGCACGTTGCCGAAGCGCACCGAAACATAATGGGTCGGCCGGCCCTGCAGCCCGAGGATCAGGATCTCGGCGACGCGTTTCGTCACACCCATGATGCTGCTCGGCTTGACTGCTTTGTCTGAAGAAATGAACACGAAATCCTCGACGCCGCACTGCCGCGCGATCAGCGCAACATTGTAAGTGCCGAAAATGTTGTTGGTCACCGCCTGGAAGCAGTTTTTTTCCATCATGGGCACATGCTTGTAGGCCGCGGCGTGGAAAACCGAAGCCGGCCGGTGTGCGGCGACGACCTCCCGCAGCCGGTTGACGTCCAGAATATCCCCCACAATCGGAACACGCTCCAGCTTGGGAAATCTGTCGGCAAACTCCACATCCAGCCTGTGCAAGTCGTTCTCCGAGCGGTCAAAAAGCACAATCCGTTCCGGACCGAACCGGGCCACCTGCCGCGCCAGCTCCGACCCGATCGAGCCGCCTGCACCCGTGACAAAAACGACCCTGCCCTGAAACTTCCGCTGAATCTCCGCCAGATCCAGATGCACGGGCTCCCGTACGAGCAGGTCTTCCACAAGCACCCGCCGCATCAAGCCCACGGAAATGGAGCCGTTGATGATATCCCCCAGCGCAGGCAGGGTCTTGAAGTCCACCTTGCACTCGGCGCATTTGTCGATGATCCTCTGCATCTGCTTGCCGGTTGCCGAGGGGATGGCGATCAGGATCTGAGCAACTTCGTGCTCGCTTATGACTCGCGGCAGATCTTCGGTTTTGCCCAGTACCCTGACGCCGTGAATGCGCTCGCCCCTTTTGGCAGGATCGTCATCGATGAAGCCGACCAGGTTGTATCCGAGCTTTTCGTTGTCTTTGAGTTCGCGGGCAATGGCGCTGCCGGCGCGCCCGGCCCCGATAATCAATGCGTTGGCCTGAGCCATATAAGTGCGGGCCGATTCGGTATACGCGCGGACAGCGAAACGCGACCCTCCGATGACAATGATCGTAAGCACAAGGTCGATGCCGAAAACCGACCGCGGATAACCGTAGGGGCCGCGGGTTGCGTAAATCGGTCCATACAGCAGCACGGCGCTCGCAACTGCTGCCCTGATGATATCGAGCAGGTCGCTCATGCCGACATAGCGCCACCAGCCGCGGAAAAGCCGGAAATAGGCAAAAACGAGAAGCTTTACGATCAGGACCAGCGGCAGTGTTCTGAGAAATACGCCGACATATGGACCGGTCAGGCTGAAATCGAAGCGGAGAAGGAAGCTGATGTAATAGGTAAACGCCAGCAGCGTTATCTGCGAAAGGATGATGATGATCTTGCGGTACTTCAATATGCCCAAATTCATGGGGAAATGCCCTTCACGCCGCGTTCGTTACCACACAAACCCTAATTCATGCAGGCCGGCTCCACAACTGACTCAATCCGGCGCCGACTCGTAGGTCCTGCCTACACGTCCGCGAGCGACGACAGGTTCGAGGAAGTGTGAACCACCCGCCGCTCCTGGAGGACGACAAAAGCCCATAGGCACAGGCTCAGAAGCGGCAGGCCGATGAACCCCACACCGTGCCCAGTCCACCTGGTTTGCCGCTGCGCAAGGATGCAACCGACCAGCGCCAGGCTCACGTAGATCAAGGCGACGCGCCGGTGACTGGAGCCGGCCGCGATCAAGCGCTGGTAGAGATGCGAGCGGTGCGCCGAAAAAACGTTTTCGCGACGCAGCAGGCGCCTCGTGAAAGTGAAGGCCGTGTCGAATACAAAGGGCCATACCAAGGCGCACCCGACTACGGGAGCAGCTCCGCTTTCGCTGCCGATGCCCGCGAACATGACAGGCAGAACAGCGAGAGTATAGCCCAGGAAGGCACTGCCGACGTCGCCCATGAAGATGCGTGCCGGGGGCCAGTTGTGTACCAGGAAGCCCAGACAGCTGCAGGCAATCAGGAGCCCGAGCCCGCCCACCAGCAGATCGCCCGCCTCCCACCCCAGAAATGCCCACCCGAGCCCGGCCGCCAGGGCAAGCCCGCCGGCGATCCCGTCGGTACCATCCATGAAGTTGTAGGCGTTGGTAAGCCCAACGATCCACACAGCCGTCAGCACCGCTCCCCACCAGCCCAGAGCCAGTGGACCATAGAGCGGGAGGTCGATCACGTGCCAATAACCGAGACCTGCGATTGCGACAAGGGTCGCGAGCAAATGAACGGCAAAGCGCAGCGAGTTGGGCAGCGAGCGCAGATCATCGATCCAGCTGACCCCCGCCACGAGAAGCGCACCCGCCGCATAAGGCAGGTAGGCAGGCCACGGATAGGCTGGTGCCAGCGCTGCGACCAGAAACGCTCCACCCACCAGCGTGACTGCCACGATTATCACGCCACCGCCCCGGGGAGTGGGACGGGTGTGCGAGCTGCGCGCGTTCGGCAGGTCGAGAATCTGCCGCCTTTCCGCCCATCGACGAAAGCGCTTGACGCCGCCATAGGTCGAAACCGCGGCAACAAGGCCGAGAATTACTGCTGCAGACATGCTCGATATCCGGGGATCGCGGCCCGAGAACGCACGACCACCCCTTTCCCCTCGCCGTTATGCTTACAGGGAAAAGCTGGAAGCATAGCGAATCCAAGAAGATCAAAAGAAACCAGCGCCTCGGCGCAGACACCTCATCATAGGGAACCGCTCAATCCGGTGTCAATCAAATACCTCGCGTCGCACGCCGGCCCGAAGAGCGCGACTGTTTCTCCGGGCTCCCGGGTTTGCCGGCGGTAAACCTCTGTTTTCCACAGCGCGACGAAAATACCTGGCGCGGGCTGTGAAGAGAGTGCCGGGTGGAAGTTTTGATCATTCAATGAGATAGCACGCTGTGCTCGCACCCTCCACAAGAAAATCACATGGGGTCACAGTTTTTCAACAGTTTTTCCTCAGCATCTCCGAGACGCCTGGACTGATGCCGGAGAGCGCGTTGGGCTTGCCCTTGCCGACAAAAAAGATTAGCGTGCTGCCGTTGGAGTGAACCCTCCGTTTCCCGAGCGCGTAGAGAATGATGCGGGCTGCGAAATTCCTGCTCCCACGGGGCGAGGAGAAGAGATGGACGCAAAGGCGGACAACCGGTTCCTGGCGCGCGACTTGGACGACTGATTCAGCCGGCATCACCGTGTGCCGTTCAACACCCTTTCCCAGGTGGATGGCTCCACCGGGCAGGCACCACAACTGAACTCCATGGCCCAAGAAGGAATTCCCGAAGAGCCCGCCTCTTTCACGACTGAAGACCTGATGAAACGGGTCCAGCAAGGCGACATGTATGCGTATCAGGAGCTCATCCGGCGTTATCAGAAAAAGGCTTTTCGGGTCATCAACAGCTATGTGCATGACCCTGAGGACGCCATGGAAGTATTGCAGGATACCTTCCTCAAGGTCTATACCGCCCGCCATACCTGGGAAAACCGCTACTCGTTCGCGGGATGGCTTTACCGGATTGCGATCAACGCCAGCATCGATCGTTACCGCAGGTCGGATCGAGGGCGAACCTCGTCGCTGGAGGATGTAATGGAAACGCAGCTGCACCAATCTGCAACCGTGCACCCGGCAGAAGATCCTCTCGGCCGATTGCGCGAAGGAGAGCGACGCCGGCTCCTGGAAGACGCCGTGCGCCGCTTGCCGCAACGCCAGCGGGAAGTGGTATCCCTCAGATTCTTCGGGGATATGAGGTTGGATGAAATTGCCGAAGCGCTCGGCTGCCCCCTGGGCACGGTCAAATCCAACCTGCACAAGGCCGTGATGGGGCTCAAAGGGATGCTGATCGAGCAGGAGGGAGTGCTGAGTCATGAGTAACTGCACAGCGATCAGGGGTATGCTCGTCCTTTATGGCGAAGGCGCTCTCGATCCGGTGGAGAAACGCAGGGTCGAGGAGCATCTGGCCGGCTGCCCCGCCTGCGGGGTGGAAGCCGTGCAGATCGCAAAAATCCGAGGCTGGTTGTCCGACCCGGCACTGTTCGAGCCTGTGCCGGATATGAACTGGCAACTTCTGCCTGAGAAACTCGCCGGCCGCGCCCGACTGCTCCAGGAGAGGAAATGGAGCCTGTTGGGAGTGGGCTTACCGACATGGGCATTGAGTACCGCCGCTCTCCTGGCGCTGGCCGGCGGACTAATCTGGACGATTCGTTTTCAGGCGCCCGCGCCGCCTGCAGCCAGGCCGGCCCTGGTTGCCACAGGAAACGAAGCGTTCCTTGACCGCATCCACACCGTCTATGCCCGCGAGGCCACGGCGCGGTATCTCACTGGATGCCAGGACCTGCTGATCGACCTGACGAGCGCCGAAAAGACTTGCGCGGGGGACCGGTACGATGTTTCGCTCGAGGTAGCCCGCGCGCGCCGGCTCCTGCAGGAGAAGCGCATGCTGGACGCGGAACTGCGCGTTCCGGATGTGTCCCGCGCCAAGGGCCTTTGCGACGACCTGGAGCATTTCCTGGTCAACGTGTCCCTGTCGCAGGAATGCGAAACCAGCGAGAGCGTGCGCGGCATGGAGCGCTTCATTGAAAAAGAACAGCTTCTGCTTCGTATTAACCTTGTGCAATCCGGGATCTTATGACATGCGCTACAGATATCGGGTCGTTTCAAGATCAAACCGCAAAGACCGCGGGGGCCGCAACGAAACAGATGCGCCTTCTGGCAGGTATTTGGGGTTTCTGAGCTTCGCATTTTTCTGCCTCGTCAGGAGTTTGCCATGAATTGTGCGGGATTGCGGACTCTGATTCTGCTATCGGCGGTCTCGCTGGGGCCGCCCTCCTTGGCGGCGGCCGGCCCGGCGAAAGACCAGGAAATCCTGAATCAGGCGAAAATCCTTATGATGGAGCAGAAATGGGAGGAGGCGCGCCAGGTCTTCCAGCGTCTGATCCGCGAGTTCCCGCAGAGCCCCTTGTTGTCTCAGGCCTACTTCCACACGGCCTATTGCCTGCGGTTGCAGAACCGGCCTGAAGAGGCGCTCGTGGCCTACGACCAGTTCCTGAAAAAGTATCCCAAGGAACCTTTCCTTGCCGCAGAGGCGGGCAGAGCCGTCGTGAATCTGGCGGCATCGCTGGTCGAACAGGGGAAAGCCGTCTATCGGAGCCGGTTGGTGAGCGCACTGGCCGATCCGAACAAGGAGGTGCGCTATTTCGCCGCCTTCCGCTGCAGTTCCCTGAAGGATCGCCAGCTGAACTCCCTCTGCGTCCCCGTTCTCAAGGAGATTGTAGCCAAGGAGAAGGAGCTGGATCTGGTCACTCCTGCTTCCATTGCTCTTCTGAGAATCGATCCTGCGGCCCTGGCGCAGCCGGCAGAGTCAAAGAAGCAGGCGAAGGGCGGTTCCAAGCAGGGAAACACTGCGGTAAGGATGATTCACCTGCAGATTTTCGAAAGCGGAGAAAAAAATCCACCCACAGTCGAACTGAACTTTCCGGTGAGCTTTGCCCAGCTGCTCATTGCGGCGCTCGACGAACCCACCAAGGCAGAGATCCGCAAAAAGGGTTTCGACATTGAAAACATCAGTGAGAGCCTGAATCGACTGAGCCCCACCAACATACTCACCATCCGCAATGGCCCCAGGGTCGTCAAGCTCTGGATCCAGTAGGCCCGATTTTGGATTTCGGGCTTAGGATTTCGAGACTGCCCTGAATTCCACGGCAAAAGCTCCTGCACTCCGACCAAGACCGGACCGTCGGCGCCGGTCAGCGTTTTTCCGCGTCCCGAAAATTATGCTGCCGTAATTAGGCACCACAGTACTCAGCCGGCGAAGTCAAGATTAGAGAAAATATTATTGCAATCTAATTTCACTTGGTTATCATAGGCCCATCCAGGTCATGCCTGCCTGGACACTGTTTACCTCAAACGCGATCCAACAGTGCCTCACCTGGGAATGTGCCTGGAATCAGGGTGTCAGTCCGCATCGCACCACAGCCTGCCTGTAACGAAGCCTTGCGCTGACTGGCCAGGGAGAAGTAGCCTGTGTCTAAGGTATTGGTGCGCCCGCGCGTCGTGATCGGTTTGATCCTGTCCATTGTGCTCTTCGGTGGGGCTTGGGGTGCTGCACAAATGCAGCCGGCGGCACGCTCGGCACCAGCTATCGAGTTGAAATGCAAAATCTTAGGGAATCCCGATGAGCATACGCGGGGGCTCTGGCTCGTTGAGTTGCGCAACGCTGCGGGCGCGCCGTTGCGACAGGTTTTGCGCATGGTCGGAGACACCGTTCACTTCAAGGATCTGGTGCCGGGCATCTACAGAATCTACTTATCGGGCAGGGGAGGCCGCAGAAGCTGTGAGTCCGTCGATTTGACTCCCGCCCCCAATCAGCGATCGCTGGCAATTGCCAAAGAGATCCGAGTGCCCAAGTCCGCGGCCCAGGTGCCCGGTCAATATCAGGTGAGCGTGCACAACCTGACGGTTCCCAAAGAAGCACTCCAGCAACTGCAACGCTCTGAAAAAGCTCAGCTTGAGGGTGACGAGGAGGAGGTGATGCGCCGTCTCAAGCGGGCGATCGAGATCTATCCCGCTTACGCCGACGCATGGAACAACCTGGGGGCCCATTACCATCGAAAGGGCGACTTCGCGCAGTCCATCCAAAGCTTCACCAAGGTTACAGAGCTGAGCCCTGACTTCTACGTGGGCTGGATGAATCTGGGCGGCAGCCTCCTGGCGACGGGAAGGTTCAAGGGAGCGGTGGAGGCTAACCGCAAGGCCCTGAGCCTGGGCCCGGATGACGCCATTGCCAACTCACAGCTCGGATTGAGCCACTATTACCTGCATGAATATGGTGAGGCCAAGAAGTATTTCAAGCGTGTGCTGGCTCTCGATCCGGCCTTCGCGAATTCTCCGCATTTGTTCCTTGCTCATATCGCGATGGGGGAAAGGTCGTTTGTCGAGGCGATGGGGTATCTGCGCGGCTATCTGGAGCTTCACCCCAATGCGCCCGATGCCCCAAGGGTAAAGCAAACGCTCATGGAACTGGCCGAAGGCTTGATCATCACGGAACAGCCAATCCGTAGATAACGAAAGAGTGATGAGTGATGAATCTTCAAGGCCTGATTTGATACTCCATTATTCCTCGGTCAGACGCAATTCGACACTCATGACTCATGCGTGAGGACGCTTCGGAGGGCGGAGAGCAGCAGCAGGACGGTGTTTTCCGTGCTGTTTGATCCCATCAGGCCCACGCGCCAGATTTTCCCCTTCAGTGCGCCGAAACCGCTGCCGATCTCGATGTTGTGCTGATTGAGCAGGCGGGAGCGCACGCGCGCATCATCAACCCCCGGTGGAATCTTGACTGTGTTCAGAGACCACAACCTGTGTTCGGGCGCAACCAGCATGTCCAGGCCCATGCTTTCAATGCCGGCCACGAAGGCCCTGCTGTTGCGCTCATGTCGCTGCCAGCAGCATACCAGACCTTCCTCGAGGATGATCGCAAGGGCCTCGCGCAACGCATAGTTCATCAACGCCGGTGCGGTGTGGTGGTACACCCGCTCCGAACTCCAGTATTTGTCGAGCAGCTTCACATCGAGATACCACGTCTGGGGCGGTTTCCTGCGCGCGCGGATCTTCTCCAGCGCGCGCTCAGAGAACGTCACCGGCGCCAGTCCCGGGGGAGCACCGATTCCTTTCTGGCTGCAGGAATAGCTGGCGTCGATGCCATTCCGGTCGATGCCGACCGGATGGGCGCCGAGTGAGGTCACCGAATCGACGATAAAGACGGCATCGCGCACATCGCGCAACGACTGCAATTGTTCGATGGGATTGCGCATGCCGGTCGAGGTTTCCGCGTGCACCATCGTCAGGATGCGGGCGCTCGACTTTGCAAACGTTTCCCGTACCTTCTGCATGTCCAGCGGACGCCCCCAATCCGCCTCAACCCGCGCGACTTTGGCGCCCCAGCGCTCCGCCAGTTCGGCCATGCGCTGACCGAAGAAGCCGTTGACACAGACGACCACTTCCTCGCCTTCCTCAATGAGATTGGCCAGGCAGGCTTCCATGCCGGCGCCGCCGGTTCCCGCGATCGCGAAGGTAAGCCGGTTCCCGGTTTCGAACACGGCACGCAGCAGCGACTGGATCTCGTCCATGCATTCGAAATACAAGGGATCCATATGGCCAAGCAAAGGCGCCATCATGGCCTGCAGGATACGCGGTTCCACATTGCTCGGGCCGGGGCCGAGCAGAATCCTCTGTGGTGGATGAAATGATTTCGTCATGAGTCCGTTGACCTCCCGCGCGGATAATAGCACAGACCTCGAGCGATGAATCAGGAGTACCGAAGAACGAGTTACGAGCCATGATTGGAGTGCCGGCGCTCATCGCCAATCGGCACTCGTCGTCCATGACTCATCACTCGATTTCCCGAGGGGGCGGTTGCCGGCTTGCCTTGCGCGCAGCGTGGCGCTTCTTCTCTTCGAGGCGCCGATCGCGGCTCACCGGCTTCGGT
Organism: Terriglobia bacterium; assembly: GCA_020072565.1. Taxonomy (NCBI): domain Bacteria; kingdom Pseudomonadati; phylum Acidobacteriota; class Terriglobia; species Terriglobia bacterium. The sequence goes on along the minus strand of JAIQGI010000032.1, from coordinate 59,066 downwards.
TGCGTCGGGATCCGCCTTATCGGCTTCACCAGCGCCTGGGCGATCCAATCGTGAACCTTGCGCCGGGCATCCTCCAGATTTCTCTGCTGATCCCGCGTTCGCTGGCTCGTGATCAGGAGCCTGCCTTCGCGGTCAAGTCGCTTTGCCACCAGGCGCAGCAATCGCTGGCGGCTTTCGGCCCCCATGCCCTGGATGCGAGCGAGATCCACGTGGATTTCGACTTTGGTGGCGACTTTGTTGACGTTCTGCCCGCCCGGGCCGGAAGCGCGCACAGCCCGTACCTCGAGCGCCTCACCTGGAACCAGCACCCCTCCTTCTACAAAGATCGAATCCGGCATTGTTCCCCCAATAGCAAAGGCGATTGGCGAAGAAATCACCTGTCAATCTTCATTCGTCAACCGTCGACCGTCAATCGACATTATTTCATAATGTTGCAGCGGGAAACCGTCGATAAGTCGGATGTCCCACCGAAGCGCTGGCCCCTCGGCTCCAGCCCGCCGCGGTCACAGGTCCGGGCGGTCGCATCTAAGGACCCATGTCGTTAAACATCAGTGACGCTGTCAACGCACCGTCTCAGCACGGCCTGGCGCGCCCATCTGCTTCCGCCGGCCAGTCGATGAAGCGTCCCACGGGCCAGTTGCCGGAGGGCGCGGACGCTGTGCCCAAGGTCAGAAGCCCTGCGGAACTGCCGGACAATCCGCTCATGCGCACGCAACCGGCCGCCTCAACGGATGACTCACTCCAGCGGCTGCCGGAAACGTCCGAATCGGGCAGGCAGAGGAGCCGCGTACGGAAAGGGTCCGCAGCGCCCGACAAACCACCGGATGTGCAATCCGCCGTTCCGCAGCAGAAGATGCGCTGTCCCTATGATCCCCCGCCCGCCCGGCAACGCGACCTGGACCTGCTCGCCTGACCGCCGCCCTTTGGGTTGACCTTTCGCATTTCAGCAATATTTTCGGAGCAGCCTGTATCTTCGGTCCAACCATGCGCAGCCTGAATTATGCGTGAAACAGAACCCACCGCCGGTGAAAGGCAACAAAATTGGACGCGGATGAACGCTGGCAGGAGCTCCTGCACGCCGGCCAAGACCGAAGGGCCAGCGTCTGTCAGCGTTTTTCCGCGTCCAAGGGTTTCTCTTGTTCGCATACTCATGAATAATCGGGGGCTAGAGCAGGTCAAAAATCGAGGACGCCTTAGACCCGCGCAACAAGGCGTGCAGGCGGAGCGCGTCCATGTCGGTCAGGAGCGCCAGAAAATTGCACACGCCGCGCGCAGCTTCGGGTTCGCCTCCGCCCATGGACTCCTCGATGATTGGCCGGTAGTAGCGGGGGAAGACGGCATGGCTCTTTTTTTCCACAAGCTCTCCGAGCAGCAGGCAAAAGAGGTCATGCAGGATTTCTTTCCCCTTGGTGGTCATGGCGGCGACGCGTGGATCGGTAATCACGGCTTCCCAGATGACAGCCTTGCACAGGGCCGACAGTATTCTGGATTCGGCGGGCACTACCAGAGTCCAGGCATAATCGGAGCGGGTTACGCCGGGGCGCAGCCGCACTGTGACTTCGGTGATGAGCTCGTTGAGGATGTTCCGGAGGGCCTCCTTGCGATGGGCCCTTTCGTCGCCCCTTTCAGGCGGCTGAATGCGCCGCTTCAACGCGCGCAAACGTTCGCGGATCTCGTTGTGAGTCAACGGCGGGACCGATTCGCTCTCCCGGGTTTCCTGGTAGTGCTGCAGTACACGCTGCGCGAATCGCACATCCGTAAGATCTCCAGGCCTGAGGAACTGGGCCTGCAGCGCGTCTTCGATATCGTGAATCGAATAGGCGCAATCATCTGCCCAATCCAGAATATGGCAGGCGATCGATGTCTGCGGTTGCTCCCCTTTTTCGATCTGCCGTGCAGTCACGAGGCCTGCGCTGTTGCGTAGTGCCCAGCTTGCAGTGTCGGCATCGGAGGCGAAAATGAACTTGTCGTTGCCGGTGTCCTGCTCGTAGGGATATTTCATGACCCCCGCCAGGGTTGCGCGGGTCAGGTTCAGGCCCGGATAGGACGGCGATTTAGGCTCGGCAGCTACGAGGACATGGAAGGTCTGCGCGTTGCCCTCGAAGCGCAGCGCTCCTTTGCCTCGCAGGCGCGCGCGTGTGCTGACGTCCCTCATGCACGCATCCAGCGTTTTTTCGCCCCCATGCCCGAAGGGTGGATGCCCGAGGTCGTGCGCCAGGGCGACAGCCTCGGCAAGTTCCGTGGTCAGGCAGCGTGCCAGTCGAGGTTCCTCTACGAGCATGTTGTTGGCGATCGCCCGGGCAAGTTGTGCAACTTCAATGCTGTGGGTCAATCGGGTGCGGTAGAAATCGGCCTGGCCGATGCCGAAGACCTGGGTTTTGCCCTGGAGCCGGCGGAATGCCGAACTGTGCAGGATGCGGTCTCGATCCCGCTCGGTGGGGTGCCGATGATCCCTGGGGGAGGCCGGCGGTTCCGGATACTCCCGCTCGAGTAAGAAGTCGTCCATAGCTGAAGAAGGGAGTCAGGAGTCAGAATGGAGCACGTGACGCCGCTCTTTCTCAAAGACATTTTATTCAGATTTACAGCCCTTGGCTCGATGCACGAGTGCAATTACCAAGGCTTTGTTCTGACTCCTGCCTTACAGGTTCCATATTCTGGTCAACTCGCTTTTGAGGTACTCAAACGCCTCATGGGGATCGTCGGAGCGGTGAATCAGCGCCAGGTCTTCTTGGGCCACGGTTCCCCAGCGAACCATGGCATCAAAATTCAGGACCTCGTTCCAGTACTCCGAGCCGTACATCAAAACCGGCATATGCTTGCGGGTCTTCTGGGTCTGAACCAGCGTCAGCACTTCGAAGGCTTCGTCCAGTGTCCCGAACCCTCCCGGGAAAATGACCAGCGCTTTGGCCAGATAGATAAACCAGAATTTTCTCATGAAAAAGTAGTGGAACTCGAAGGACAGCTCGGGGGGGACGTAAGGGTTAACACGTTGCTCGGCGGGTAGACTGATCGACAACCCGATCGACTGTTCCCCGAGTTGGCTGGCTCCCCGGTTCGCGGCTTCCATGATCCCCGGCCCTGCCCCGGAGCAAACCATGAGCCGCTTCAGGCCTCCGTTCAGGGTCCTGGCCCACTGAGTCATCAACCGCGCGAGCACCAGCGCGTCCTCGTAATAGCGCGACAGCTTGACCTGCTGCTCCGCGTGCCGGATCTCGTCCTGCAGAGCCGGGCCTGGATCGGTGCCCGTGGCGGCCCGCTCCCGGAGAAGAGCCAGATGATTTTGGGACTCTTTGAGCGGGCATGCACGGGCGGAACCGAAAAAGACAATCGTGTCCTCCACGTGCTGCCACTTGAGTCGGCTGGCGGGTTCGAGATACTCGCTGAGGATCCGGATCAGCCTTGCATCCTTGCTCTTAAGAAAACGCAGGTTCTGGTAGGCCTTCTGCAGTTTGTGTTCCCTGGGCGCTGTTGACTCATCATCCATCATGATCTCCCGATGTCTCCTCATTTCACCAAGTAGATAAGAATACCAGAAGTCAGGAGTCAGGGGTCAGGGATTGGAATAAAGAAAATCCTGCGCGCAAATTCGAAGGAGGCACCCGACCGCTGATTTGATGGCGGCTTTTTCTTCCGACTTATGACCCCTTGCCGCTTGCTGCAATCGGCACGTGGTTGTTGGTGGGGGGCTCAAACTACCACGTGATGGTTCACCGGGCCGCATCCCTGACCCAGGCCCGGAGGCGACTGAATCGCCAGGGTGATGAACTTCTTTGCCCTCTCGATCGCCTGCGGGAGCGCAAGCTCCTGGGCCAGTCCGGCGGTGATCGCAGCCGAATAGGTGCATCCGGTCCCATGCGTATGCCGGGTCTCCACGCGTGGGGCAGCGAACTGCCTGATCCCGCCCTTCCAGTAAAGCATGTCCACGGCGTCCCCGGCGAGGTGCCCGCCTTTGATCAGCACCGCAGCTGCCCCAAGCGCTGCGATGCGATGCGCAGCTTCTTCCATGGTTTCGAGGTCGTGGACGGGCATGCCCGCGAGCACGCCGGCTTCGTGCAGGTTGGGAGTGACCAGAAAGGCATGCGGGAGCAGTTCCGCGGCCAGGACCGCACGCGCGCGCTCTGTCAACAGGGGCAGTCCGTGTTTGCTGACCATGACCGGATCAACGACCAGCGGAAACGTGAAGCCGGCCGCACGGCGGGCCACTGCGGCAATGATATCCGCGTCTCCAAGCGCTCCGGTCTTCGCGGCGCGCGGCGGAATGTCCTCGAGGACAGCATCGAGCTGTGCTCCAACCAGCCCGGCAGACAACAGCTCGACTGCCTTTACGCCCTGCGTGTTCTGGACCGTCACCAGAGTCAACACACTCGTGGCGTAGACTCCGAGCTGATGGAACGTCTTGATATCAGCCTGGATGCCGGCGCCGCCGGAAGGATCGGAACCCGCAATTGTCAATGCAACCGGAATCATGCGACTCGTCTCCTGAGCCACGAAACACAGGGTGCGGCATAGGCGCAACCTAAAGCCTCAACGCAGAGGCCGCAGGGGATTTTCGCTTCAGCAGGACTCTTCTCCGCGGCCCCTGCGTTGATCTTTTGCTTTTCTTGCCTGAATGGCAAGGGCCTGAAGGTAAATAGTTCGAAGGCCCTTTCGCGTTTTTCGCGGATTTCGTGGCTTTAGCGCGCGAAATCGACGACAAAGCGATTGTCACGCATCAAGGGGATCTCAGTCCCCGGCCCGCGCAGATCTACTCGGCGCACGTGCACCATCGGCTGCACGGACGGCAGATAGACGCGATCGATGTGCACCACTTCCTCCGGACGGGAGAATTGGGCTGCGCCCACGCGTCCCCCGAAATGATCGCTGCGGCCGAAGGCGATGTGAAGGCCGAGTTTCTCATCGAGCAGGAGCGAGCCGCAGGGCTTGACTCCGAAGTCCGAGAGCACCCCGAGCCCCAGTTCGGCGATGTTGCCGTAGGCGGGCTCGCGCGCGATGTGCTCCGCCTCGCGGCGTGCGGCGGCGCCCGAACCGGTGACCCGCACGGCGCTGTTCCGTTCAATCTCGTAGATGACCACTTCATTGCCGAACTGCACCGGAAGCCGGCCGGCTGAAGCACTGGGCGTTCCTGCGATTTCGCCTTCGTAGGGAACGATGTAGGCCTCGCCGGAGGGGAGGTTACCGGCCGTACCGGGTTCATGGAGCAGCCCACCCGAAGCGTGTGCAGGCCGGTGACGCAGATCAAGGAAGAGCGTGTACTCCGGGCCGCGTTCCACCTGGAAGGCCAGATCGGCTCCCTCGGCGCGGTCGAGCATCTCCTTGAGCTTCATCACCCTGCTGTTGATCTCTTCATAATCGAGGCGCAGCGAGGGAATCATCGCGGGTGAAAAGCCGGGCATGGTGGCGGCACGGAAGGCAAAGGTCCTGGCCATCAGTTTGAGCGGCGCAGTAGCAGAGAGCTCCGTAATGGCCATCAGAATGCTGTGCGCCCGAAAGATGTCGGGAAACGGCTCCTCGGCCAACGCGTCGAGCTCTTCCGCAGTTCGCGGCAGCGGACCGCCGCTGTGCAGCCACGCACCGCGCGGGAGATCGGCGTTGTTGGTTCTCACGTTGCGGTACAGGTAGAGATGAACCTCGAGACCGAGCCGCTGCCGGCAGGGAACAAGCCGGCGCACCCATTGCTCCGCCATTTCCCGGCGCTCCCGCCACTCGGCCGTGTCGCCGCGAGCACGATCGGGCAAGTCAACCAGGACCGCCAACGCGCGATCCGAGGGCCGCAGGCGAAAAACTCTCTCGATCAGCGCCGCCAGCTGTTCGCCGCTCAACTCTTCCTTCACAACCATCACCGCCTCCTTCATACAGAGCGTCAAAAATAGTGCCGCAAGCGAAAGATCATTGCGGGCGTGCGACAAGGATTGGGGGTGTCTTGAAAAATGGTTTGAGGCCCGGCCGTAAGGCCGGGATTGGATGCCGGATAAAAGTTCGAGCGCCAAAGGCGCGGCACCTGAAATATCAACAGTGCTGCACCTTCGGCGCTCCATCTCTCTGCAATCCCTATCCCGGCCTTACGGCCGGGCCTATTTATTGCCGGCCGTTCGGGCCGGAATGACGACAAAATCACACCGACTTGTTTTCCCATTTCTCGAGGTCCCGATCGCATTTGACGGGAAATTCGGATAAACTGGGCCGTCCCAAACAGGTCATTCATAACACAGCCCCTTCACAGATGTCATGAGGAGATATGTATGGCAAAGCGAACGGTTCTGCTCTTTCTGGCGGCGGTTCTATCCGTCGGCGCCATTGCCGTGGCACAGATGACGCCGTGGCTGCAGTGGACTTTCCTGGCGTCGAGCGTCATGGACGAGATCATCGGGGAATCCTCCGGTGAGAACGCATGGAAGGCAATCATGGAGACGGGCGGCTATGACAAGGTCCGCCCCGCGTCCGAGTATGGACCTTCGTCGATGTTCCATGAGACCAAATTCTTCCTGGATAAGTTCAAGGAATACGGCATTCCCGGCGCAGAGGTCGCGCGCTACCCCGGCGGAACTGCCTGGAACGGCATCAAGGGCGAGTTGTGGGAAGTCGAGCCCGGACATGACAAGCTGGCATCGTATCGCGATGCGACCGCGATGCTGGCGCAGGGGAGCCAGACTTCGGATGTCACCGCGGAGCTCGTCTGGGTCGGCTCGGGAAGGGCGCAAGAACTCCAGGGCAAAGACTTGAAGGACAAGATCGCCGTCACGGAGGGCTCCATGGGGGGCTTGTCGGCCACGGGCGCCGTGGGCGTGATCGGGATCGGCAACAGCCGTCCCTTCTTCGATCCGCTCCAGCTCAACTGGGCCTCGATCGGAGGCGGCAGAGGCGGCGGCAGAGGCGGGGGCGCCGGAACCACCAGTACCGTGAAGTTCGGCTTTCAGATCGCGCCCCGCGACGGCTCCTACCTGAAACAACGCCTTCTCGCGGGACAAAGAATCAAGGTGCGCGCGCAGGTCGCTTCCGAGACCGTGCCGACGGACATGCAGAACGTGGTCGCCTATATTCCCGGCACGGAGCCGAACGGCAACGAGGTCATCTTCACCGCGCACCTGTACGAGGGCTATGTGAAGCAGGGGGGCAACGACGACATCTCGGGCTGCGCCACAATCATGGAAATCGCCCGCGTGCTGAACACGCTGATCAACGAAAACCGCATCCCGCGCCCGAAGCGCACCATCCGCTTCCTCATAGGCCCGGAGATGTCGGGCACCGGCGCGTGGGCTCGCGATCACAGGGAGGTCATGAACCGGACCCTGTGCAACATCAACCTGGACATGGTCGGAGAGTGGCTGAGCAAGAACCAGTCCTTCTTCTGCCTGATGCGCACCACCTACGGCAATCCGCACTATATCAACGACGTGATGGAGAACTACTACCGGTACGTGGGCGAGTCCAACCGCGAGCACATCCAGAACCGCGGCAACTTTACCCCGCAGGCGCGCCGCATCGTGGCGCCGACCGGAGCCGATGAGCCGTTCATCTATAGCATCGAAACCTACTATGGCTCCTCCGACCACACGGTGTTCAACGACTGGGGCATGGGCGTGCCGGGCATCATGATGATCGCGTGGCCCGACCGCTGGTACCACACCTCGGGCGACCATGTGGACAAGTCCGATCCGACCCAGTTGCGGCGGGTCGCGATTATCGGGGCCGCGGCCGCCTACACGATCGCCGGCGCCGACGACAACATGGCGATGAAGATCGCCGGCGAAATCACCAGCAACGGCACGGGCCGCCTGGGTCACCAGCTGGTGCGTGGGCTGGAAGCGCTGAACCGCGCTGCCCCGGAAACGTTCGCGGATGCGTACAAGTCCGGGCGCGCCGATATTCTGGGCGCGGTGATCAATGAAAAGGACACGCTGGCGACTGTTAACCAGCTGGCCGCGGACAAGAAGGCGGTCGGCGACTACGTGGCCGCGATGCAGAAGTCGATCGATGACATCGGCAAGGCCCACCTCGCCGCGCTCGATACTCATATGAAGGCCGTGGCGAAGAAGCTCAACGCTGCGCCCATCGCGCTCCAGCTAACCGACCTCGAGAAGCAGGCTGCAAAGATCATTCCGAAACCCACGGCCAGGGTGAAGGAGCTGATCCAGGGCAACTATGGCTACCGGTATTATTTCCCCGCCGGCGGTGGGGCTGCCTTCCCCTCCGGCGGTGCAGCGCCGGCAAACGCGACTCCGGAGGAGATCAAGATCCGCGAGATCGCGGCGGCCGCACGCACGAAGTATCCATTGAAGGGAAGGCTGAGCAACACAGGCGAGCTGCAGCTGCTGATCAACGGCCAGCACAGCGCGCTCGACATCAAGTACCTGCTCGACGCCCAGGCTCAGCCCCAGGGACCGTCCCTGGCTCAGGGCCAGACTCAGCCCCAGACTCAGTCTGTGAATGACCTGCAGGACATCCTGAACTACCTGGAGCAGTTGCGGGCAGTAGGACTGATCACGTGGTGATCGCAGTGGGCGCCGGCTGCCAGACGGCGCCCCGTGATTAAGACACAGCAGGAATAGCTCAGCCAGGAAGAACCCCAACCGCACGAACCGGCTCGCAGGAATTCGATTCGTGCCGTTGGGGTTCTTCGTGGCTAAGCTTTCTATCTATGGTCGGAATAGGAGTGACTGTCCAGCTGGGGGTCGGGTCTGGCAGCCGCGACCCACGAGGAATTTCTATTGGAATTGAACGGACCTACCGTACTCAAATTCGGCGGCACGTCGGTCAAGGACGCGTCGGCGTTTCGGCGCGTGGCTGAAATCGTGGCGGCGCGCCGCGAAGCCATGCCGGTCGTGGTTGTTTCGGCCATGAGCCGGATGACGGATGCGCTGCTGGCGGGCTTCCAGACGGCAGCAGCCGGCGATGCAGCCGGGGCGATGGCTGCGCTCGATGCCCAATTCCAACGGCACGCAGCGGTAAAGGAAGACCTGCTTGGCAAGGAAGCGCCCGCGATGGAGAGATTCCTGACGGAAGCGCGCGACGCGGTCGCGCGGCTGCTCCAGTCCGCCGCGAGCGGCGCCGCGCCTGCGGCGGAGCTTCAGGACAAGGTCGTTTCCTACGGGGAACGGATGTCGTCCTGCCTGCTGGCGGCGGTTCTGCGCGCGCAGGGCCTGGAGGCCGAGCTCGTCGATGCGCGCGCATGCATCGTCACCGACGAGGATTACGGCCGCGCCACGCCCCTCATGGATCAGACCGAGTACAGGACCCGGAGCCGGATTGAACCGCTTCTGGCAGCCGGTCGGATCCCCGTGCTGGGCGGATTCATCGGCGCCACGGAGGCGGGCATGACCACGACCCTGGGGCGCGGCGGCTCGGACTATAGCGCCGCCCTGATCGGCGCGGCACTCGACGCGCGCGAAATCCAGATATGGACGGACGTGAGCGGAGTCCTCACGGCCGATCCGCGGGTGGTGCCGGCCGCCAGGACGATCCCGCGCCTCTCCTATGCGGAGGCCGCGGAGCTGGCATATTTCGGCGCCAAGGTCCTCCACCCAAAGACCATCCATCCAGCCGTGGCAAAGGGTATCCCGTTCCTGATCTGCAACTCCCACGCTCCGCAAGAAGCGGGAACCCTCATCTGCTCGGAAAGCGAGATGTCTCCGGGCGCGGTGAAATCGATCGCCCACAAGACCGGGATTACCACGGTGCTGATCACATCCGGCCGCATGCTCGGCGCTTACGGTTTTCTGCGGGCCCTGTTCGAAGTCTTCGACCGCCACCTCACCGTGATCGACATTGTCACGACCTCGGAGGTGAGCGTCTCGCTCTCGCTGGACGACGACAGCGCCCTCCCGGAAATTCTGCGGGACCTGCAGCCCCTGGGTGCCGTAGAAGTCGAGTGTCATCGCGCCGTGATCTGCATTGTGGGTGAGGGACTGCGGGCAACGCCCGGTGTTGCCGGGCGGCTGTTCAGCACCATCGCGGACGTCAACGTGTCGCTGATCTCGCAGGGAGCGTCGCGCATCAACCTCACCTTCGTAACCGATGAAGCAGTGGTAAACGACGTGGTTTGCCGGCTTCATCAGGCCTTTTTCGAATCAGGTCCGGAGTGATGAGTCATAGGTGATAAATCATAGAGAAGAAGGGATCTGATCCATCGCTCATCACTCATTTCCCTTGGCATTTTGGCTTGCCGGCCTATAAGCTTCCAGCTCGGGAGGTCTGGATGAAGAAGGCATTGATTGTGCACGGCGGCTGTGCCGCGGTCTCTGCAGAAGAAGAATTGGTTCGTGAGGCGGCATGCGAACGCTCGGCTGAAGAGGGGTGGAAGGTGTTGGAGGCGGGCGGAACCGCGGTCGACGCCGTCGACGTTGCCATCCGTCGGCTCGAGGATGAGCCGGTGCTGAATGCCGGCACAGGCAGCTACCTCCAGGCCGACGGCGTGGCCCGGATGGATGCGAGCATCATGGCGAGCGACGGCCGGGCGGGCGCGGTGGCCCAGGTGCCCGGTCTTAAGAATCCAATCCGGCTGGCGCGTTACCTTCTGCAGTGTGATGCCCATGTGATGCTCTGCGGAATCGAAGCCACTCAACTCGGATTGAAGCTCGGCCATGAATCGGGCGTTGTGGCTACACCCCAGAAAATCGCCTACTGGCAGCAGCACATGACCGACGCGTGCCTGCAGCTCGACTATGAGCGGATGGGCAAAGACTGGAAGAACGGTCATCCGCGTCTCGGGACTGTCGGTTGCGTAGCGCTCGATGGGCACGGCGATCTTGCGGCCGGAACCTCTACCGGCGGCACTGGACAGTGTTACCCGGGCCGCGTGGGGGACTCTCCGATCATCGGGGCGGGAACCTATTGCACGACGAAAGCGGCTGTTTCCCTGACGGGCGTCGGCGAGCGCATCATGGTGCTGCTTTCAGCCAAGCGGCTGTGCGACCTGGTCGCCGACGGCAAGTCGCTTGATGCTGCGGGAAGGGCCACAATGGCGGAGATCGAAACGCTGGCCACCGCCTCCGCCGGATTGATTGCTGTCGACGCCGACGGTACCCTGATCACACTATGGGACACCCCTTTCATGGCCACCGCGCGGCGCGGCGGCCGCATGGAATAAAAAGATTTTGGATTGCGGATTTTGGATTTTGGATTGAAATCTCAAATCCAAAATCCAGGGATTAGCCTTCACACCTGCTCAATCACATAATTCACCACCGCGGACAGCTCAGCGTTTACATCCGGCTCAAGGATGTGCCTGTTCCCATGATCTATGGTCCTTCCGCCGACGAACGCGGATTCTGAGCCAGAGAAACTGCCCCCGATAAACCGCGCAACGCACGAATCACGCAGGACCGGTTTCGTACTACTTCCCTGCAGATTCTTGCCATTTAGGCAAGAAAAGCGAAAGATCATCGCAGAGGGCGCAGAGGTCGCGGAGAAAAGTAACAGAGGCGAAAATCCTCTGCGGTCTCTGCGACCTCTGTTGAGGATTTGGGTTGCGGGTATTCCGCGCCGTGTATTTTGTGGTTTCTGTTCTCAGCGTATTTTAAAAGCCGAGGGGCAGAGCTTGTTGATCTTGCATTCGGCGCACTTCGGGCGCCGTGCCGCGCAGATCAGGCGCCCGTGCCAGATGAGCATGTTGCCGAGATCCGTCCAGTTCTTGCGCGGTGCCAATTCCATGAGATCATTTTCGATCCTGTCGCCGGCATTATCCCTGTGCCTGGTCAGCTTGAGCCGCTGGGCGACTCGAGTCACGTGGGTGTCGACGACGATGCCTTCGTTCTTGCCGAAGGCGCCGCTGAGAACCACATTGGCCGTCTTGCGGGCTACGCCCGAAAGCGTGAGCAACTGCTCCATGTTGTCGGGCACCTTGCCCCCAAAGTCTTTGGCGATCCGGGCTGCTGCACCCAGCACCGACTTTGTCTTGTTGCGGTAGAATCCAGTCGACCGAATCTCCTCCTCGAACACCTTCGGATCTGCGGCGGCGTAGTCGGCAGCGGCGCGATATTTCTTGAACAGGTGCCCGGTGACCAGGTTGACACGCTTGTCCGTGCATTGAGCCGACAGGATCGTCGCCACCAGCAGTTCCAGGGGATTGCTGAAGTTCAAGGCGATGCGCGCATCAGGATAAGTCTTTTCGAGGATTGCGATGATTTCAGCGGTTCGCCCCTTGCGTTTGGCCAATGATTCGACCGGCATGATTCCGCCTTTCCATGGGTGGCAGGTGCCGACGGTTACGTTCTCACTTCGATTCTACTACGATACCATGATAGTGAGGAAGCATGCCGGCTGAGGATCAGATTGTCGTTTCTCGTGAGTGGGAGCAGATCACCCGCGCGCCGCTGCGCGGGCTGGTGATGTTTGTGGGCGCTTCCGACACCGGAAAGAGCACCCTCGCGCACTGGCTCTTTGAACAACTGTTGCAGCAGTCTTTCGCTCCGGTCGCATTCCTGGACGGAGATCCGGGGCAGAGTGCTCTGGGACCTCCGTCTACGGTGACACTCACGATAGCGCGGGGGACGACACACTTTCCCGGCCGCGGTCGCCGCTGGCGGCGTTTTGTCGGATCGACCACTCCCCGTCACCACATGCTGCCGCTGCTGACAGGCGTCGCGCGCCTGGTTGAAGTCGCCCGGAGCAGGCGGATCGCGACGATCGTTTATGACACGACGGGCCTGATCGATCCCGGCGTTGGGGCGGTGGAGCTCAAGCTGGCGAAGATCGATCTGCTGCGCCCCGAGACCCTGATCGCGATCCGGTGCACCCAAGAGCTGGAGCCGCTGCTGGCGCCTCTGCGAAAGAGCGCGCGCACGCGCATCGTGGAACTCGATCCCTCGCCGGCGTTGCGCCCCCGCAACATGCTCACACGCAGGCGCTATCGCGTGCGCCGTTTCGCGGAGCACTTCGCCGGGGCGAGTTTGCGGGGGTTCAGCCTGAGAGATTTCGCTGTTTTCCCAGATGCCCCTCCCGGGCCCAATCAACTCCTGGCATTCGAGGACGCAAACGGTTTTACGCTCGCCCTGGGCATCGTCACGAAAACCGACGCGACGGCTGGGACAGCGACAATCTTGACGCCAATCCGTGACCTTTCCGCCGTGGATGCAATTCGTCTAGCCGATCTGACCGTTGACCCGGTCCGGTTTCGCGACCAGCGCCGCTGATTTCGACCATTGAACCTGCAGGAGATCTGCGAGAAGATGTTTCTATTGCGGCGAAGTTCGTTTGACGCGATGACGCGCAGGCAACGGGATCAGTGCGGAATCCTGATAGAAAGGGATGGGAATGCCATGAAACGAACTCTCTTGAGTCTTGCTGTGCTCTTTCTGATTCCTTATTTGATGGACGCTTCTGTCCGCGTGAAACCCGGGCAGGCAACGGGGATTCAGATCGTGGGAGCGAAGCTCGGAAAGGATGTAAAGGACCGCGAGATCACCGACGAAACCACTGAGTTCTCCGTCAACGACAAGGTCTATCTGTGGTTGAAGGTAACAGGCGCTGCGGGCGAGTCCTTGAAGGCCACCTGGAAGAGCGGGGATCACACCTATACCAGTGAATTGGCTATCGGCGGCAGTCCCTGGCGCACGTGGTGGTATATGACCGCGTACCTTGCGGGAGATTGGACCATTACGATTGCGGATTCCAAGGGCAACACCCTGAAAGAAATGAGTTTCAAGGTGAAATAAAAGCGATTCCCCAACGTGTTTGTAAGTGGGGGCTCGAAAAGGCTATATTCCGGGATGGGCTGTGAGGTTTGCCCCGTCAGCCCGCGGCTGGTGGGGACGGCAGGCCTCAGCATTTTTGAAGGAGGAGGATGTCTAACACGCGGAGGGCGCTGAATAGTTATGAGGTGAAGAATCTGCTCTTTTTTATGGTTTTCATCGGAGGGCTGTTAGTCCTGGGTGCGTTTGTTTTAAAGGGATTTAGAGATAAGGACAAGGTGCCTCCCAAGGAAATCGATCCATCCGGTATACTGGATGAAGTAACCTCTTCGACGGCCAACTCCTGCTATTTTTATTTGGGATCCAAACTCTCGGAAACTGCCCATAAATATCACACCCGGCAGGAAATCCCACCGGCGGACGAGCTGGCGAAGAAGTTATTCAATATACCCGGGGTCATTGAAGTGACGATTGATAAAACGATGGTGGTGCTTCAAAAAGCGCCCAAAGCGCATTGGGAGGAAATCAGGCCCGCCGCCAGGGAAATCATTACCGCGCACATCCATCCGAAAAAAATGGGATTCAGGAGTCAGAATCAGTCCTCTCGATATCTGAGCTCTGCTGAAGTAGAACAAGATTGCAGGCCCGAATGGCGCTTAAATGGGGGCGATTGGCATCGTCTTGGGCGTACCAGGAGCAAGGGCTTAAGCCCCGAAAGGGGTGTCCGCAGTCCGCAGCCCGGGGCGTGAGCCCTGGGAATGCGGAGCCGTTAACAAAGAGAGCCCTGTAAGGGCGATGCAAGGTCCTTGTAATCGGGGCATTGCAGGAGTTTCTGCATCGCCCTTACAGGGCTCATCCATCATTTGCGTCCTATCCCAGGGCTCGCGCCCTGGGCTATTCTGGCCGACCCTTTCAGGGTCGCGCTTACAGGGCTTGCTGTGATTTGTTCCTCTGTTCCCAGGGCTCGCGCCCATAAGCGCTAACTTAACCCACTTTCCCGACCTGGACTTGGACGTGGACCTTGACGCTCTGCTGCGCCGCAAGCGATAAGAAGCGACCCGTAGCCTGATAAAGGCTCGGCGTGCAAGAGTTTGTCTCCGCTCAAAGGGTCCACGTCTACGTCCAGGTTTAGGTCCAAGTCCACGTTTATTGGCAAAATCATTCCTATCTTAGCGCTTAAGGGCTCGCGCCCTGGGCTTTTCTGGCCGACCCTTTCAGGGTCGCGCTTTGATTACTTATCTAAGCGCCATTCATGGCAGGACCAATAGAGCTGGTCTACTGATTTCATCCTGACGCCGCTTTCCTGCTATTCGCCGCCGATCTGCATCTCCCGAACACGGAACGTGGGAGCTGTCATACCGCGGTTCAAGTCAAGATCGTCCCCCATCATATCGATGCCGTTCAGCATCTCGTCCGCTCTGCCAGCGATCGTGAGTCCTTTGACAGGGAAGGCAATTTTGCCTCCTTCGATCCAGAAGCCGGAAGCGCCGCCGCTGAAATCTCCGTTCACGGGATTGATCCCATATCCGGTGACCTCGGTCAGCAGCAGTCCCTTCTGGGTCGAGGCGATGATGTCTTTGCGGGAACTGGCCCCGGCTGCGGCGTAAAAATTGTGGGGTCCGATGCCCGGCACGCTGGTAAAGCCTCCTCTGGAGGCGTTGCCGGTGGTCTGCACACCTGCCCTGCGCGCGGTGGTGGTGTTGTACATGAACGCTTTCAACACTCCCAGGTCCACAATGGTGCGCTTCTGCGTGGGGACCCCTTCGCCGTCAAAGGGCCGGCTTGCCAGGCCTCGAGCGCGGGTGCCGTCGTCGATGATGGTCAGAAGCGCTGATGCGATCTTCTGATTCATCCTGGCTCCGAGAAAGCTGGCCCCCTGGAGCACGCGCTCCCCATTCACAGCTGCCAGGATTCCGCCTAGAAGGGCTCCGGCCACATCGGGATCGAAGACCACCGCAGCCCTCTGGGTTTTGACCATGCGGGGATCAAGCAGCTCGTAAGCCTTGCGGGCCGCCTTGGCTGCAATCTCCTCGGGCGTCTTAAGATCGGCGAAGAAGCGCCGGGAGCAGGATTCATCCCCGGACGACTTCTGATCCCCTTTCTCCGCAACCACGGAGACCCCCAAGGAACAACCCGACACCTTGTAGCTCTTCGATAAACCGTTGGAGTTGGCGAGGAAGATTTCCCCTTCCGACTCAGAGTACCCGGATCCCGCGCTCTTGGTGATCCGGCTGTCCTTCATGGCCAGCTTTTCAAGGGTCTTTGCCAGCTCGATCTTCTTTTCTATCGCAATCTGGCTGATCCTGGCATCGTAGAGTCCTTCCACGGCCGTAACCCTCTTGTCATCGGGGAGCACGTTGTTCGGGTCGGCTGTCGTTTGTTGGGCGAAGCGGACGGCGCTTTCAATGGCGCTGGCAGTCGCGGCAGCATCGAAATCGTTGCAGCTGGCGAAGGCCATCTTTCCCTTGGCAAAGATCCTGAAGCCGATCCCCTGAGAGGAGGCTTCCTGCACGGTTTCGATCTCGCCCTTGCGAACCTCGATGCTCAGGCGGCGCCCTGTCTGGACGTACACCTCAGCGCTGTCGGCCCCCTTTTTCAAACAGGTTTGTACCAACTGTTCGGATAATGCCTTGTAATCCATGATGATTTCCTCCTTCTCGATTGCCCGGCAATCATGCCCGGGATCCGCCCACGTTGATGCTGCGAATGCGCACCGTGGGCTGGCCTGCGTTCACTTCGGCATTCTGCCCCTTTCCGCAGATGCCGGGGCCATGATCCAGGTCGTTTCCCACGGCGTCGATGTTCGAGATGATGTCCGTGCAGCTGCCGATCAGGGTCGCTCCCTTGACGGGTCTGGTCTTCTTCCCATTCTCGATCAGATAGGATTCGCGGCAGGTAAAATTGAACATGCCCGTCGTGGGATTGACGCTCCCGCCGCTCAGGCTCTGTACGTAAATGCCCTTGCTGGTCGATGCGAGGATGTCCTCCGGCTTGTCTTTTCCATTATCGATGAAGGTATTGGTCATGCGCGGGATAGGGGGGAAGCGGAAGCTCTCGCGCCGGCCGTTACCTGTACGTTCCATTTTCAGCTGCCTGGCCGAAAGAATGTCCGTCATGAATGACTTGAGCACCCCCTTCTCGATGAGCACGTTGCGCTTCATCGGAGTGCCTTCATCATCAAAATTGGTCGTGCCCCGCGAATTGGCCAGAGAACCATCGTCGACCATCGTAAAGATATCACTGGCCACCTTCTGCCCCATCTTGCCGGTGAAAGTGCCGACCTGCTTCGCGATGTTGTCGGCTTCCAGGGGATGCCCCACCGCTTCGTGCACCAGCACTCCGCCCCATCCGTTCTGCATGACGATGTCCATTTTCCCCGCGGGGCAGTCTTCCGCCGAGAGCATCGCGATCGATTCGCGGGCGCACCTGCGCGCCACCTCCTCTGGAGTGACCTGGTCGAACATCTCGAAGCCGGCGTGCATGCTGAGGCGCTCACGGCCCATGTGTCGGGTGTTGTTGCCCACGCCGAGAGTCTGCACGATGAAAAAGAGCAGAGGCAGTTCGTCGCTGAGCAGCAGACCTTCGCTGTTGGCAATGGTCCGGCCCCGGACTTCGTCGTAATAGGAGATCGATGCCATCTTGATGCGCGGGTCGTAGGAGAGCGCGGCTTGGTCGGCCCGCTTCATGACTTCAATGCGCCTGGCGTCGGCAACGTTTTCGAGAGGGACTTTCACCGTGATAAAGGACGCCCTGCCGGCCCTGCGGACGTTTACAGGGTTGGACGCTTTCGATCCCTGTGCGACATAAGAGGCTACCTCGGCAGCCCTCTTCAGCTTGTCTTCACTGATTTCGTCTGTGTAGGCGTATCCAGTCTTGTCGCCCGAGATGACGCGCACGCCCGCCCCCTGGCTGATGCCGAAGACTGCCTGCTTTACTTTGGACTCTTCCATCAGGATGTCTCTCGAGATCCTGTTCTCTACGTACACTTCCGCAAACTCGCCCCCCTTCTGAAGCGCTGCCTGGATGACGCGGTTCAGCATCTGGGGATCCGGGGCCGGCTTCGCACCGCCGGCCGTGGATTCCATGGCGGACAGCAGATTCGTCATCAGGGTGGGGGTTGCCGCCAGGGCGATGCCTCCCTTGAAGCTGGCCTGGAGGAATTCCCTGCGGGGCATATCTGCAACGAAATATTGCATCGGTCTCATAGCTCCTCCTGCTTTTCAATGACGGCCAGTATAGATCGACTCTTGGCAGACCCGCAATTTCCTTCGGCGCCCCTGTGGGTCGCGGCTGCCAGACGCGACCCGGGATGTCAGCATCGGTCAGACGTTGCCCGGATATTGCCGGCTACTCCAAATTCGCCGCTTTCAGGGCGCCGTCGGGCCCCCGGCGCCCACTTCGTTTCCCCCTGCTGGGGGTTGACAAATTCTATATTTCAATTATATTTGAATTATAGAATAATGGACCGGGTACTGGAGTGATACCGATGGCAAGAGAAGAGTCTGAACTGATCGCGCGCTACGCCGACATGCTCGCCGCCATGGGGACCGAGTCGCGGCTCCGGATCGTGCGGGTGCTGCTGGCGGCGCACCCGGAAGGCATGGTCGTGGGAGAGATTCAGGAGGAGCTGGGGATCGCGCCTTCCAACCTGTCCCACCATCTTGAGAAGCTGAAGAACGAGGACCTGATCGCAGTAAAACGGGAAGGCACGTTTTTGCGTTACACTGCCAACACGGAGACTCTGCAGGAGCTGTTGCGCTTTCTTTATGCCGAATGCTGTACGCGCTCGAAAGCAATCGAGCCCGAAAAAATCATCCATATCAGCAGGTAGGAGGACTCATGAGTACCGAAGACGTCAAAAAAGTGGTGAGAGAAAAATATGGGCAAGCAGCCCTCAAAGTCATCAGCGGCAGCAAGGGTGGGTGTTGCGGAGCGGCTCCGGCGGAACAGCGTTGTGCCGATCCGATCACGAGCAATCTGTATGATCCCAACCAGGTAGAGCACTTGCCGGATACCGCCGTGCTCTCATCCCTTGGTTGCGGCAACCCCACCGCGCTGGCGGAACTGAAACCGGGCGACGTGGTGCTCGACTTGGGATCGGGTGGCGGCATCGACGTTCTGCTGTCCGCGAAACGTGTCGGTCCGGCGGGGAAGGCCTACGGTCTGGACATGACCGACGAAATGCTGGCTCTTGCGGAGGAGAACAAACGCAAAGCCGGAGTGGCCAACGTGGAGTTTCTGAAGGGCGAAATTGAAAACATCCCACTCCCGGATAATTCGGTCGACGTGATCATCTCGAACTGTGTCATCAACCTTTCGGCCAACAAGGACCGGGTTCTGGCGGAGGCGTTTCGGGTATTGAAGCCTGGCGGCCGCTTCGCGGTATCCGACGTGGTCACCAGGGGCGAAATGCTCCCGGCGATACGCAAAAGCGTCCTGTTGTGGGTGGGATGCGTAGCCGGGGCCCTGGAAGAGAACGAGTACCGGACCAAGCTGGCCGCCGCGGGCTTCGAGCAGATCGACATCGTGCCTACCCGCATCTATCGGACCAAGGACGCCCTCTCGTTCCTCCTTGACAAAGGCATCGACGTGGATGCCATCGGGCCGCAGGTAGACGGGAAATTCCTGAGCGCGTTCATCCGCGCCACCAAGCCGGCCACGGGAAGGTGAGGCGGACGGATCCAGAACCAGGAGCATCGGCGTACGACGCGTCCGCGGGCGCAAAGCACGATCGTGCCAGAGCCGTGCTTTCCCTTGAATCCAAGATAATCTGGAGTGGCCATGTTCAGTTCTTGATTTGCCGTACCTTAATGAAAGCCTTAAGCACCTTAGTCCACGCTTCATAAGTGCCCTGGTGCAGATACCGCTCGCTGACTATGCCGATTCCTTTTTAAAACCACACGTCCATCAAGCCCCCGCTGCCGAGGTGGCCAGAACGAATATCAAAGGCATCCGCATACTTTGGCGGCAAAAATAAAACAGTCGGATCACCTCGACGCTCGATCCGCCAAGGGACATCCGCTGTGCCCCATTGCTTCCTGATTTCAAGCGGAAAGCAGAGATCGGGCGACAGAATCCCGTCGGCGAGATCCTGTCTATATGCCGAACTCAATTGGTGCGTTGTCTTAGCAGTGGTATGCTTTCCCCACCGCAGAAAAGCAAGGTAACATCCAACCTCATTTCGGGCGCGAGGAGAGATGAAAACAAAACGAGTCGCATTCTTCCTGCTTGCATCGTTATTGATTGCTTTTGGCGCAACCGCGCAACGGCCGGATGCGGGGACGCAAGTCGTCGAAGGCATTGAAGCGCAGCACCAAGCCTACGCCGATGTCGCGCTTCAAATCTGGAAGTTTGCCGAAACCGGCTACCAGGAAGTGAAGAGCAGCGCGTTGCTCGAAGCCAGGTTGGCGGCGGCTGGATTCTCAGTCCAGAAGGGCGTTGCCGACATTCCAACCGCGTTTGTGGCGAGCTATGGCAGTGGCAGGCCGGTCATCGCATTCGTCGGCGAGTACGACGCTCTGCCGGGACTCTCGCAAGAGGCCGTACCCGAGAAGAAGCCTGTCTTAGCAGGCGCCCCGGGACACGGCTGCGGACATAACCTGCTCGGCACTGCTGCGATGGCTGCAGCCGTCGCGGTGAAGGACTGGCTGGCATCCGTCCATCGCGAGGGTACTGTGCGCTATTATGGAACGCCCGCAGAAGAGGGAGGTGAAGGCAAGGTATACATGGTCCGGGCCGGCCTTTTCCGGGACGTGGACGTAGTGATCTCCTGGCACCCGGGCGACACCAATCAGGCAAGTACAGGGAGCAACCTCGCGAACATCAGCGCCAAATTCAGGTTTCACGGCGTTGCGGCCCATGCCGCGGCCGCACCCGACAAGGGGCGCTCGGCGCTCGATGCCGCAGAGGCCATGGACATGATGATCAATCTGATGCGTGAGCATGTTCCGCAGGAAACGCGCATTCATTACATCATTACCAATGGCGGCGCGGCGCCGAATGTCGTCCCTGACTTTGCCGAGGTCTATTACGTAGCACGGCATCCCGACATGCAGGTGCTCAATGGAATCTGGCAGCGGATTACCGACGCCGCCAAGGGGGCAGCGCTCGGGACCGGCACCACAATGGATCTGGAGATCTTGGGCGGCGACTACAACATCCTGCCGAATGCTTATCTGGCGGGCCTGCAAAATAAAAACCTCCAGCGGCTGGGCGGCATCAAATACACGAACGAGGAGCGGGCGTTCGCGGAGGCGCTGCAGAGGACAATGCTTGGTCCAGTGCTGCCGCTGGGATCGGAGGAAAAGATTCAGCCTCAGAGCACGAACATCACCCCGGCATCTACAGACCTGGGCGACGTGAGTTGGAATGTGCCCACGATCGGACTCACAACGGCGACCTGGGTGCCCGGCACTTCCGCGCACACCTGGCAGGCGACCGCATGTGACGGCATGACGATCGGGATCAACGGAATGATGCTGGCAGCCAAGACGATGGCACTGACTGGCGTCGACCTGTTCAGCGACCCGGCCCACGTTCAGAGAGCGCGCGCTGAATTCGAGCAGCGCAAGGGCAACATTTCTTACAAGCCCGTCATCGGCGATCGCAAGCCGCCGCTCGACTATCGCAAGTAGAGATCACAGGAAAGGAACACGCCGCCGTGAAAGTTATGCGGCTATGGCTCCAGCCTGATAGTCTCTGCCGACGCTCATGACCCGCAGCACTTGCTCACTTCTTCACCGCAAGCCGTCCACCGCATACAGCTCGCTCAGTGTGCGGCTGAAGGCGTATGCATAGTACTTGCCGTCCGCCGTGGGGACCATGCCGCGGACCCCTTCCGGCGAGATAGCGCGCGGGCCGCCGGCACCAATCGCCTGCGTGTAAATGCGCGGCTTGTGACCGGGCTCGATGCCGGTGAACACAACTCCTTTGCCCTCCGGAAGGAAGTGAGCGTCAGCGTGGTCGATCGAATCTTGCGTGATCTGCTGCGGTTCTCCGGGCCCGAAGGCCATCGCAACGATGCGGTCATTCTTGTGGCTCAGCAGTGCGTGTCCATCATTGGCAATATCGTGGATGACGATGCGTCCCGGAACACGCGCCACGACACGTTCGTGGCGCGAAAGGTCCACCGATTTCAGTGGAGCGGCGGCACCGACCTTGGACCCGCTGAACCAGACCTCTTTCCCCGACGGAGCCCAGGCGAGGCCGAGGATTTGCACCTGTGGTGTGGAAAGCGTGCGCTTGCGGCCTGAAGAATCCACGACGGCGATGGTGCCGCCATTGTCACCGAGCGCGGGATGGTCTGCGAAAGCCACCAAGTCTCCCTTGGGGGAGACGCGTACGTCGCTGGCATAGCCGCTGGTCTCATACAGCACGCACCCGAACGAGAAAACGTCGCTGCGATGGTCCGCCGTTTGTCCCCGCATTTGCTCGGGCGACATGTACCCAACGGTACCGAGCACCGTGCCCGCTTGCGTCGCCTCTGTTTCCGTGGTGGCTCTTGAGAGTTCGTCCGTGTTTCTCGGTGCCGCCAGCTTGGCAAGGCCTAAATCCAGGATCTTGACATGACCGTCCTTTGTGAGGAAGACGTTGCCCGGTTTGAGGTCGCGATGGATGATGCCCTTATCGTGTGCCGCCGCCAGGCCCTGGGCGATCTGAACCGCCGTCTCTATGGCCTTGCGGACCGGCAGCGCGCCGCTGCCCAGGCGCTCCCGCAGCGACTCGCCTTCCAGCAATTCGGTGACCATGTAGGGAGCGGCCTCGTGGGTGCCGACGTCGTGGATCGCGAGGATATTAGGGTGGTTGAGAGCCGCCACAGCCCGTGCCTCCTGCTCGCGTGGTAGACGAACGGGAGCAATGGGAACCAAGACGTGCTGGGGGCTGCCAGTACTACGGCCCTTTGATGAAACTGGAAGTGCCGTGGGGCATCCAGTAGAGTTCTGGCGGTGGACGCGCTCACCGCAACTCGACAACTCGCTCAGCAGCGCGCACAAGGGCGTTGTAGGCTGCCACGAACGAGCGCGGTCCCTTGTTGATGGTCTCGATGAGAGCTCTTCGTCCGGCCTTGCCTTCAATGGTCCTCGCCATGTCTGCACCGACAACGTAGTAGACGCGCTGGGTGACACCGATGTCCCAGGAGCGCTTCTGCAGTTCGTCTGGGGAGAGAGAGGCCGCCTGTTGGAACAGCGCATTGAGCTGGCGCCGAAGGTCGGCGACATCCGCCGGGTTCGCCAGCAGCTGGTAGTCTTTCTCACCCGCCGCCGGGTAAATCGCGAGCGCCTTGTAGGACACATATGTGGCTATTCCCTCGTTATGCAGCTGCCTGAGTATCCCGTAGAAGCGATCGTTGGTCTGTTGTGCGAGCGCCAGGGAGGTTGGGTTAAGGCCATAGCCGATGTGGAAGACCTCGTGCGCGATCGCATTCAGAATATGCTGCCGGTCCCCCTGCCAATACGGGTGCATGATGTTGACGACGATGTTGCTTTGGGTCATGAAGGCGCGGGCTCTCGTGTAGGCGGTGAAGTAGACGGTCGTGTCCAGCTTCACGTCGGCGTCTGGCAGGTAGGAGCAGACGTGCGGGATTGCGCGTTTCATGAACTCGGTGTAGCTGTCCGCCAGCGCCTTGGCCAAGGCAAACACAGGGTGAGTGGAGCGCTCTGCAGCGGGCGTGCTGGCGATCCGCTTAAGGTTCTCGCGCCATTCGTCGTAGGGGATCGGGATGTTGTTTCGTTCGTGCCACAGCTTGGCCAGCCTGTAGGCACCGTCCGCCTCCCAGAAGCGTTCATCGTTCGCAAGGACGTCTTCTGGCCGCAGGAAGATGTGCTCGATGGAAGAGATATCGAACACGATGTGGGCGCCGGCGCATTGTGGCGAGTTCGTGCCGGCGGCCCGGGTCGGCCCTTGTGCCGCGAGCGCGGACGAGAAGAGCAGGAGCAAGCAGAAGGGCAGGGCTTGTGAAGGTCTTCCCATGACTGATCTCCGATGTGAACACCAAAGTGCCGCAGGCGGGCCCCGCCCGGGTCGACGAGGTTCCGCACTATTTGACGAAGTTCGTCGACGGATAACAGATAGGTGAGATAACCTGCCGAGTTGGTGGTCTCCTCTCCTGGGCTGCGTCCCTTGCAGCTTCCAATATGGGGCTTTGTGCCAGCTACGAGGCGTGAACGACGCCCGGCGAAGGATTGTCAGCCCTGACGATACCACAGGATACTGATTTTTTGCATACTTCCAGGGCAGGAGATCTGCGTCGTGACCGACACGATGATTGAAGGCCGCATTTATGCCTGCATATCAGGGGACTCCTGATGGTCCTGCTCCGGGCGTTTGGGCGACGCCCCGCCGATAGAGAGGCACAGGTTCAGGACCAGGGCAATGAGGGTTCCAAAAGCGATGCCGGCAATATTCACGCCCGCCACCGTCAGGCCCTTGATCCCCAGGCCGGTGGCGGCCACGAGCGAAGCTCCGGCCACGACGAAATCTTTGTGGTTGGAGAAATCCACCTTGGCGTCGATCCATATGCGGATCCCCATGAGGGTTATCAGCCCGTAGAGGATGACGGTGATGCCGCCCAGGACCGGATTGGGGATGGATTGGATGAGGGCGCCGAACTTGGGGCAGAGCCCGAGCAGGATCGCGATGCAGGCCGCCACGATGAAGTTGCTGGTGCTGTAAACTCGCGTGATGGCCATAACGCCCATGTTCTCGGCGTAGGTCGTCTGCGGCGTTCCGCCGCCGAGAGCGGACAGGAAGGTGGCGAGAGCATCGCCAAGATAAGCTCGCCCCAGGTGCGGATTGAGATCGCGGCCCATGTAGCCGGAAATGGCGGCAATATGTCCCTTGTTCTCAGCAATGAGCACAACGAAAATCGGTGCGATCACCAGGAGCGCGTTCAGGCTGAAAGCCGGCTTCTGAAACGGCGGCAGGCCGATCCATGCGGCACTGCGGATAAGGGCAACGCTCCCAGGATCGAGCATGCCGACAAGCGCAAAAAGCGTGTAACCCACAATTACCCCAATCAGAATCGGTAAGAGCCGTAAAAACCCCTTCAGATGGATGCAGACCACGGCGGCGGTGAGGAAGGTGGCCGTGGCGATGGCCAGCCGTTTGAGGTCCGCGGTGCTGTTTACCGTCAAGTCGGCATTGATGGCGTTGGTCACAGCTGAGGAGGCTAGATTGAGGCCGATGATGGCCACCACCGAACCTGTGACCACGGGCGGCATGAGACGGTCGATCCAATTCGAGCCCCATCGTATCGTGATCAGCGCCGCAACGGCGTAAAGCACGGCGGCAGCGGCAATCCCAGACAAAGCGAAGGGGATTTTTGCCGCATCGCCACCGGTTACCGCAAGCACAGGTCCTATGAAGGCGAAGCTCGAACCAAGGTAGCTCGGGACCTTAGAACCGGTCGTGAGGATGAAGAGGAGTGTTCCAATGCCGGAGAAGAACAAGGCCACCTGCGGATTGAATCCCATCAAGATGGGGGCCAAGACGGTCGCTCCGAACATCGCCACCACGTGTTGCAGGCCCATGGGAATCAGACGGACCAAAGGAATCTTGTCTTCGGGATAGTAGATCCTGCTGCGAGACATTACGGATTTCTCCTTATCGGGAAAATTGGCGGCAAGTACCATTTCACCAGTTTCCGTAAATATCGAGAAAACCGACGGCGGACAGGAAGGCTTGGCTGCGTATCCCACGTCAGGGAACCCGCGCGCCTTCCCCCTTGGAGTCGTCAGGTTCATGCTTGGGGCATCATGTCAACTCCCCGGGCCCCTCCGCTGCCCTCGCCCCGATCAAATCACAGCTCAGGAGTCGCCATGGCAAGATTCTACACCTGGGAGAGGTCTGCACGGGGCAGACAAATTCCCCGTCAGGCCTGAAAGTCATTCTTCTCATCGATATCGGAATCGGGAACGCCATTCCAATCGGCTTTTCCGGTCTGGGAAGACCGATTGCGACTGCGATAGCGATACCGATCCCGATACCGAAGTCTGCCGGTCTTTTTGCCAGTTTCGGAGCACGTGGATGTCCGAACATCGAGGAATTGATCGAAAGAGGCGATAACATCCCAGACCGGTGGCGATCGCGCCGGCTCCTTGCATTCGCCACGCGTCCTGGGATAAGGTCTTTGCCATGGAACTTGTGCCGCTCGATGAAGGGGGAAGGCTCTACCTCTCGCCGGCCATTGACGACTGGGAAACGATCCGCAATAACGGGATCACAGCCGTTATTGATCTCGACGGGGATGTCGATCTCGGCATCCCGACGATTCCCAACCAGATGCTGTACATCTACTTCCCGATCTATGACGACGAACTGCCCGACACTGAGAAGCTGCACGCCGTCGCCAAACTGGCCGCGGGGCTGGTGGAGCGGGGGGAACGAGTCCTCAGCCATTGCGGGCTCGGGCTGAACCGGTCGGCGCTCGTCGCCGGCCTGACCCTGACCTACCTCGGCATGAGCGGCAAGGAGGCGGTCCGGCTCTTGCGCGAGAAGAGGCCGGGCGCCCTCTTCAACGAGAATTTTGCCAACTATCTTCAATCGCTTGAGAGCAACGACACGAAAAGTCAGGGAAGCGGAGAAACGGGTTCCTGAAAGTCGCCGCCGTTAGGATTGGCCGCGGGATGATTCGCGCCGTCGTGGCCGGCCTTGCGGGGCGTCCTTCCGTTCCAGCCGTCTTTCTGCGCCTTGCTTGCGGTCAAGGATTGTCAGCGCTTCCTGGCTTCACCGGAAGCGGGCGGGACCAGCTGTATGCCGCCGCATGACTTGGTCTCGGCAAGCATGCTGCCGAGGGACGTGGTCAGGCCGCCGCCGGAGCCATACCCGAGACCGCCGCCGCGGGATGCGCGGATGAAGGTGCTCTTCTCATCCAGAGGCAGGCTTGCCACGTTGGTGCAAAAGGTGTTCCAGGTGCCGCCGAGATACTGCTCGACGTTGGAAAGATAGAATGCCGTCACCGTGGCGCCGTGCTCCTTGAGGTACTTGCCGACGGCCCGGATGGCCTTTGGCCCGGCAAAATTCCCGACGAGCGGAACGATGAGGTTCTTTTCCTCGAGATCCTTCAAGATTTTGTAGTTTTCCTCGTTGGCGAGATAACCGCGATTGACGCCGTTTCCGTCAGTCTGGGTCATCAAATCGGCATAGGTGGAAGATCTGCCGCCGCGCCCGCCAAAACCCTGGCCCGTCGAGCCGTAGTTGATACCCGGGCCGAAGGCGTAGAAGCTGTGGTAGACGTACTCGATGCCCGCGAGGTCTTCGTCCGAAAGTGGGAACTTGTGCTTCTGAACCAGCAGGTCGTTGATTGCCTTCAGGTTTCCCTTGCAGGCGGTCTCGTCGCCTGCCGAAACAGCGGAAATTGCCCCGAGAAGATCCTGCGCAGTTGCTGAGGCGCCCAGTCCATCCGGACGCTTCCTGGTAAACAGGCGCGAAACGAAATCAGCGCGGTCCGCAGAGAGCTCGAAAAGAGCCTTGTACATCAGCTGAGTGTGCGTGTTTCCACGCCGGATGTCCGTGATGAACGCGATCTTCGGCTTCACGGCGGCGATGTAGGTGAAATTCTGTTCCGGACCTACGCCCAAGTATGCGCCCCCAGGCCGCGTCCGCAGGAGGAGGTCCGGGATGACATACTGCATCGACATCTCGTTGGAGAGGAGATTGTCGGAGCGGAAATAGCCGTCAGGCTCGGAGAACTCCGTGGCTATCCGCCAGAACTCCTGGTCTTCGAGCCGCTCCGGCAGCGTGTCGGCAACGCCCGGAATCTGCGGCGCTCCCGACAGGCCCGCGATGCAGAGCATGAAGACCAGGCCGGCAAACAGGAAGCGACGATTTCCAATCATATTCTTTGGCAAATCCATGATACCACGCGAGGAAGGCATCCCGTAAGACGGGGAAGCCGTGTGCCGCGGCCGCCGGACGCGGCCGAGGCTTGCATAATTCCCAGGCTGGGGCACCGTCTGGCAGCCGGCAGCCACGTTGGGCTGCTTCGTATCGCTCGCGGCCGAGGACCTATTTGCCCCGCACGTAGCGGATTTCCATCATTTTGTACTCCTTGCCGTCGGGCGCCGGCCCGTACATTTCAAAGAGCACGTCGTCATTGTTTACCTTGGTCATCTTCTCCCGGATGGTGATGACCTTGCCAGTGGTGAAATCGTCCATGCTTCCGCTGGTGGTCAAGATTTTTCCCGCAGGATCGAACGAACCGGATGTGTGCAGCATGGAAGTGCCGGACGAGTCCATCCATATCGAGTCATATTTCTTCTTGTAGTTATCGTAGCCGGTGTAGCCCAGACCGGAGAACGGCATAGTCATGAAGGTTCCTTCGAAACGCTGCTCGAGGAACCGGCCGCCCAGGACCCACGTGTTCTTCGACTTTCCCTCGGAAACCGAGGGCGGCTGCCCGGGCTGCATCCACGCGCTGACCTTCGCCGTCCAGGTGCCTGCCAGGAAATCGATTTTCTTATGACCGTCTCCCGGCGTCGCCAACTTCTGCATCATCTCCATGGCGGCCTTTTCATCCATGGGCGGACTGGCCGCCTGCTTCTTGGTCTGTTGCATCGCGAAGGCTAAACCCGCAGCCAGGACAGCCATCAGCGCCAGCGCGGGGACATTCAGGTTCCTCATCTCCCTCCTCCTCTCCGTGATGCGGCTGCCCCGGGAACGCATGGCGCCTTGCCGGCACCGACGGGACCTTCTGAAACAGGGCAACCGACCATCCCCGTGGTCGAGGCGACACCGGGACCCTATCATCAAACTTTACCTGTTCCTTCCGGTTGTGCCAGATGTTTTTGTCTTTGAAGGAATCGAGAACTCTTGAACTGATGCACCACGTTTGCGGCCTCAAAACCGAGATTGACGCTCTCGAGGTTTTGAAAGCTGCGAATAAACAGGCCGGCAGCTACCAGTAATGGCAGGCAGATCATGACTTGAGGCAGCGGCCTGAGGAGAACGGAATCCAGCAGGCTGAAGATGGCCGTGTTGGCGCCGATGCCGAGCGCCAGAGTCAGCACGGCCACGGCGGCAAAGCCGCGGTTCTTGCGCAGGACACGGAAACCGTAGCGGAGATCCTGCGCGCATGATTCGAGCCGGGCGCCCGCGCGCACGCTGCGCACTTCCTCCTTCACCTGCTCGACGCCGCCGGCTTCGAGCCGAGCTGCCCGCTGCGCCTGCCCCGGTGTCATGCCGTTCTCGATCTTCTCTTCGGCGAGCATGTCGATGTAGGAGCGCACCTCATCGTCAAGTGCGCGTTCGACCCGGGCGCGTCGGAACAGATTGCGGCCCAAACTGCGAGTTCGCGCCACCCACTTCATCGGCCTTATCCTTTAATTCGCCGCGAGGGCACGCGCGATAGCCAGCGAAATGCGCCCCCATCGGTCCGTTTCAGTTTTGAGCCGGCGCCGTCCCGCCGCTGTGAGGCGGTAATACCTGGCGCGGCGGTTCTTTTCCGAGGCGCCCCACTCCGATGCCAGCCAGCCCTGCTCCTCCATGCGATGCAGCGCCGGAAACAGCGAACCGGGACCCACCAGGAACGTCCTGCGGGTAACCTGTTCGATGCGCCGCGAGATGCCGAGGCCATGCAGCGGGCCGAGCGCGAGTGCCTTGAGGATCAGCATGTCGAGCATGCCTTGCAGGAGTTCTGTCGATTTTGATGTATTCACATCTTACGAGCACCGGGGCCCCTTTTAATTTAAGGAATGCGAGTATGTACCAACAGACATGCAATTTAGGAGTTGAGTAGTCTGTCCCGGAAATTCCCTTGACCTGACCATGGCCCTCACCGCGTTTGAGGCGGGCGCCGGTGAGATCTGGACCCACGATCTCGTCTTCCTCTCAGTTCCCGGACTGCGAACCGTGTTCCCGCTGACACGATCCGGCCACTGACGTCGCCGAAGCTTGCATCTCTTCGAAAGCAGGCAACTCATGCTATTCCTCACCAAAGAGTCCGGTATCGTGAACCGCATCATGCGCCATCTCCGGAGCGGCCGCTGCCGGGCGCGGGATCCCATGGATTCCCACCCGCACCCCCGCACCATGGTGTCCTCGCTGCAGTGATCCCCACGCCAACCCGGACCCATCTTATTCCCGATCCCTCTCCCGAATCCCCCTGTTTTCCCGACATCCCTGCCGCTTTCCCCTTGCCTGCCCTGGATAGAATGTCCTATAAACAGGCCAGGAAGATGGATCTCTGAAGAACGAGTTCTTATCCCCTGCAGGCAAACTCAGGAGAATGCCAAGTGCCGCGAATTCTAAGGCCGTTACGCCAAAGTCTGCTCGGCATCATCTTTGTCTTTTATCCTCTGTCCCTTATTCAGGGTGCCCAATCCGTCCTGCTTCGCGCGGACACTGCCGAACCACCGGCTATCGCCTCAGCCAGGACCTACGCGGGCATAGTCGCAGCGGTCTCGCGCCCGGTCGAGCCTGCGCCCGAACTGACTGTCCTGATCCTGGCCGATACCCTGTCAGACCGGGAAATGCCGAAGCTAAGAGACCAGTTGACTGCTCTCTGGCAGGCTGTCGGCAGTTCGCATCCGCTCACCCTGGTGCTCGTTAAAGACCAAGTCGTCCGGCGCCAGGGTCCTTTCAAAAGCCTGGCCAGATTCCAGGCGGCGCTCAACGACCTTGGGAAACTGCTCGCTGCATCTCCAATCCGCTGCAAGGCGCAGATCTTCGACGCATTGCTGTCGACGTCACTGGACGAGCCGAGATCGAACTGGCCGTCAGTGCTTGTGGTGGGAAGATTTGAGGAGGTGGTTCCTGATCTGCAGCCGGTGGTTGAGGCTTGTCTCTTCGAGCGATTTCGAGTTCACCAGCTGAGGCTCACATATTGGGAACCCAGTGGGGAGCGCTGGCTTCCCCTTGAAGGAGTGGCCCGGTCCACGGGTGGAATGGTTGCGCCTCTCCAGCTGACCCACTATGCGGATTTTCTGGATCGAAAACCGCAATCATTCACAGAGCTCAAATGGGCCGATCCGCCGCTCAAGAGGGGCTTCCATTTTTATCGGGCGGCACTGCTTGATCGCTCGGGCAACACCGTGGATGTTGTATCTGCGCTCGCGGTTGCTGCCGGAGGCAATGAACCGGACCTCGCTCTTTGCTTCGAATTACGAGAGCGTGTCAAGGCTCTCACTGAGCTTGCCAAGGAGGCGGAGCTGACGCCGGATCGGCGCGATCGTCTCCGAGTCGGCCTCGACCAGGTGCTGACGATCAATCCTTACGATGCCGAAGCATTGCACCTGGCGGTGAGCTTTTACCGGCGCGTAAACGAGACTGCCAGACTTGCGGCTCTGCTGGATGATCTGACCCAGCTGGAGCCGGATGACGCACAGCACCTGGCGGAGCTCGGCCACACGCGGTTTGTGATCGGAGATCCGGCACAGGGAGAGGTTGCCCTGATGCGCGCCCGTGAACTCCAGCCCGGCAATTCGCAGGTGTCGGAAGATCTGGCCAGGATCAGTGCCGCCCGACAGGACCTTAGGGCTGCCATTGCATTCGCCGAGGAGAGCCTTGCAGCAAACAGCAGGAATCAGGATCTCTGGTTTTGGTGCGCGGGCCTGTATGGCCAGATAAAGGACTGGACGCACTCCGCGGATGCTCTCGAGCACGGTCTCGATCTTGGGGGAGCGCCTCTGACCGAACGCACCAATCTTATCCGCCTGTATCTGCAGCATAACAATCCTGAAAAGGCTCTCAGCCATATCCGGAAGGCAGTCGCCGTCCTCCCGGAAGACGCCGCCGTATGCGGCACGTACGCAGACTTTCTGGAGCAGCTGGGACAAAAACAGGAGGCGCTCCAGTTATGGGAAAGGGCCCTGGCAGCCAACCCCGGGCTGGAGTCCGCCCATTACAGCAGAACGCGTCTGTTCTTGGATATGGACGATCCTGCGGGCGCGGTGCGCGCTGCAGACGCCGGTCTGGCTGCTGCGCCGGAGTCCGCCCGGATCCACCTTGCGAAATCTTATGCGCAAGAAAAGCTCGGGTGGTGGTACGAAGCGCGCCGCACATTGCAGCGGGCCGCTGCCTCAATCCAGGATCTGCAGCTGCTTCGTCGCTATGCACAAGTGGAAGACTCTTACGGCCGCGACGCGCCGAGGTGCTATCAGATGCTGGCGCAGGCCCTGGAGAAGATTCCTCCAGAGTCGGACTATCTCCCTACGCTGGTGCGCGGTTTCCAGGTGGCTCTCCGTGATGCCGACCTGGAACGTGCGCAATGGTTTGCCGTCAGGATCGAAAAGGTCGGGCACAAGGAATACGCATCCATGCTGGGCAGCGTCGCCGCGCACAACGGCCAGGGGGCGCTGATTCCCGGTGGCATACAAGCTCTCATGTTTGCGGCCCGGGGAAAAGAGCAGGGGGCACAGGAACAATTCTTCGCACGATTCAGCCGGACTGTTCTGGATTACCTGGCAGTGGTGAGGGTGAAGGAGGCACAAGATTATGTGGACGGGATCATCGAGCATTTCAGGCGGATCACCGAGCTGGAACGCCACGGCACGCGCGTCGGTTCCCGGGTCACGGTCGTTCTTTCCACGCAAGATGAAAAGTCCCGCAAGGCCACGGAGGAAGTGCTGCGCTTGATCGGCTGGAGGCTGCAGGCCTCGAAGAATGCCGTTAAGGTTGAGATCGCGGAGAAGGGCCCAGCAGCCGACCTCCGGCTTACCGCGGCTTCCTTGCATATTGACGAGCTCGCAATGCAGGAAGACCTCCAGGCAGGCCATGCTTTTAGTATTGGGATCGTCGATGACAAGGTCGCGATCTTGTTTGGGGAAGATCTCTGGCGCAATCAATTCTATGCGAACAGGAATCTGGCGGGCGGTTTTGCGGAGGCCCTGGTGCGAAATCCCAACCTGGCCAAAATATATGTCGGGCTTTCAGCGCTCGATGCAGAAAGCGCGACGGCGCTGCTGCAGGACGTCGGTTTGAAGCAGCTGTCGGAAAGATATGCGGACCTGCTTCACTCCTATTCCTCGGCGATGGCTGTAATCGGCAGGCATGTGACACTTCCGGGGGGAGACAAGGCAGCGCCGGTATGGGAGCAACTGGTAGGCGCACGGCTCAATTCGCCAGGAGTGTTCTTTCGGACTCTGCTCAAGAAGGACGACGGCAAGATGTTGGCCTTCTACTTCAACCTCGCCCAGCTCGACGCACAACATCAAGAGTTCTTTACGCAGAACGCCGCCCGCGCCATGCAGTATTACGAGCTCTTCCAGGAATCTCCCGATCTGCAATCAGGCGCCGCTCGCTCCCAAAGGACTGCCCCCTTTATTGAGTTCATCCGAGGTGTGCCCCTCGACGCCGACCTGCATGTGCGTTTCCCCGGCAGTCCGCAGGTGTGGATGGTGGCGAAAGGGCAGTCCGACTCCCTTGCCGGGACGGCGGCGCTTCTGCGCAAGGCAGAAAAACTGGTTGCTCCTGAGGAAGAGGACCGGATTCTGACACGCCTGATGCGCACCAGCTACACGACGAACCGCGTCAAGCAATCGGAGTTGGACAATTTTCTCGCGGTCGCCAGCATCGAAAACCATCGCAGGGTGCCGCTTGACGAACAATCCGCCCTCATGCTGGCGCAGGAATTCGGGCATTACAAGCCCGCCTGGCCCTACTTCGCCATTCTCACCGGGCTGAGTGCGGCTGAGTTTCAGAAGTTTTTTGCGCTCGGAACTCAGGTGCGGGACTACGAGACTGTGCGCTTGAATGATTTGATGGGTCAACTGCATTCGCTCATCGAGTTGCTCTGCCTTCTGCGGCAGGCCGGGAGGATCGACGAGCAGCAAAGCACCAAGCTGTTCAGCACTGTCTGCGACCGGTTCGCGCGGGCCCGAGACCCGGGGGATCTGACGGCTGCATCTCTCGAGATCACCCGCGAAGTGTTGCGGCAGGCGCTGAAGGAAGCGCCCTCGGATCCGGATGAAGCAATGGAGGGGCTTCTTCTTGATTCTCCAATCGCGGGGACCCTGGAGGCGGCTGACAAGAGCCGACGGCTCGCTGCCACCAAGTCCCGGCGGGAGAACTACCGGCGCGTGCTGGAACTGCAGAAGGTCACCTCACTGCGCACGCTCTTCAGCATCTACGACGCGGCCGGAAGCCTCGCGGCAAGCACCGCGGGATGGGAGATGCAAATCAAGCTCCTGGAGGAAAGCAGTCGTGGCCTGCTGACGGTCGAGATCCCTGAATCGATCAAGTTCGAGGGGAAGCTTAAGAACAGCCTGCTCAGCTTTCAGCCCGCGGAGGTGACGAATCTCATCGCAAAGCTGCAGCAGACCTTGGCCAAGCGGCCCGCGACCCCCCAAGATGTCCAGAAGCTCACCGCGGAACTGCTCCGTGTCATTAATCCCCAGGTCAAGATCGCGCTGGCAGGCATAGTCTATGCTTATTACTTGAGCCCGGACGATCTTCCGGTTTCGGCGGATCCTCTCTTACTTCGCAAGCATCAGTTCGTGCATCTGCAGCAAGCTCAAACAGCTCCCATACCTTTGTATGAGGCGCAGGTCCTCACCGACAGCACGGCCGGAAGTTGTTTTCTCGGAGGCTTCGCTGATTTCAGCGCCATCGCCGGCAGAGTCGCCTTTGCGGGTTTCAAGCGGGAGGACGAAAGGATCGAGCCCTTCTTCATTTCCCAGATCGGCTCCATTCGGGCCTCCCGTTGGGGCGACTTGCAGGACGAGGATTTGCGCCTCGTCGGTCTGAAGATACGAAGTGCGCGCGAGTGGATTGTGCAGGCAGCCGGGCGGCCCGAGATCTTTGCCGATCTGGCTGATGCGGTCCCGGGCCTGCTTTCATTCTCCCGCAGAGCCGATCTGCTGAAGGCTCTCCTTTCCAGGGATTGGAAGAATGTCTGGGATTCGATCACGCTGGGCGATCTCTACCATCTTGGGGAGGAGTACCTCCGTCGATACCAAGCCAATCCCGCTGACTCCCCCACGGTCGTTGCCCTCCGCGGATTTGCGGCAGCGAATGATGGATTGCGCCTTCAGACTCTCGGGGCCGACCTCCAACCCATAGGCTACTGCAGCCATCCCCACTTGCTGAGGCTCGCACCCTATGAGTATTTCGAAAGATTTTTGTTTCCCGACAAGCTTGCTGCGCGCACCTCTGAATTCAAGATCTTCCTCGCCGAATTTTTTGACCGGGCAGGAATGCCTGCCTCCCTTCTTGGCACGCTCGCGGAACCCCTGGCGCTGGGGATCTTTCGCTCGATGCGGCTCACCGACCTGCGCGACTGGTCCTCCGTGGTCACTGATTATTCGAAGCTCAACGACGAGCTGGTAAAAAAGCTGGTCCAAAGGCAGGAGTGAGATGCTCAACAAGGTTGCCGTCTCTGCGTGTGCGCTGCTGGGACTGGGCGGGCTCTTGTCGGTGTCGGGCCAGGATCAGGTCCTGGTCTTTAAGACCGAGGTACGGCAGGTTGTAGTCTACGCGACTGTGACCGACCAGAAGGGGAGATATCTGGCCAATCTGACAAAGGATCAATTTGAGGTCCGTGACAATGGGGAGCGCCAGGAGATCGCCGCGTTCGAGGCTGCCACCGCAGATTTCTCCTGCGCAATTCTGCTCGATAGCACCGGCAGTATGCAGGCCGGCCTCCCGGTGGTGAAGAACGCGATACTCAGGTTGATCGATAGCCTCCGAGCGGACGACTCGTTTGCTGTGTACACCTTCACTACCTCGCTGGCACAGTTGCAGGAATTCACCCGAGACAAGTATGCCGCCAAGAAGGCCGTATTGGGCATACGCGCGGGCGGGGCTACCGCTCTGTTCGATGCGATTGCCCAGATCTCGACGGACCTGTCCAGGCAAAAAGGGAAGAAGAGCATCATCGCATTTACGGATGGCGGAGAAAACGCCAGTTTTCTCAATGCGAGCGCAGCCATGACGCGCGCCCGGAGCGCTGGAACGCCAATCTATACAATCGCACAGGGCGAGGCGCTCACGAGCCCGAGATTCCTGGGACAGCTCAAGCTGATTTCGTCATGGACCGGAGCATCTACCTATACTATCCGGCAGTCACGCGACATCGACGAGATCTTTCAAAAGATCACGCAAAGCCTGCAAAATACATATATGCTTGCCTACGAGGCTCCCCCCGTCGTGGATTCAAAATGGAGAACCATCCAACTCGCGTTGAAGGGGATAAGCAACGTCAGAATCCACGCCAAAGAAGGCTACTTCCCGAAATAAGATAAGCTGGTAGACTTCGATATCGCAGTCGCAGCAGATCTTGTCAGTCCGAAAAACCGATTGCAATTGCGGCTGCGATCCCGATACCGACGATCCCCGCCGAAGGACTGGATCCCTGCTGTTGGCCGCGTGCTGGTGCTGACGGGCGGCAGCGACCTGCTGCCGCCCGTCAGCGGCATCCGCGCTCTCGTTCAATTAGCGTCTGAACTGCAATTGAACTTCTCTGGGCCCGAGGGGCCCAGATCGATGCGGTCGTGAATGGTCCTGGCGCGACATGATGCGCAGGGCGCCTGCTCGTTCACGGCCCGAATATAGACAGGATTTTCCGCGCCCGGCCGTCTGCCGGTAGTGTGCCACAATCCTATATCCTGCAGCATCGTTTTGAGTTATGATCGCAGCCACTGCCGGAGAGGCGGTGCAAGTGGACAGCAGCCCCATATCAGGCCGGAGCGAGGTCCGCACGAATACGGATCAGAATCAAAACGGCAGCTTGATTTCCATATCCGTCCTATCCGTCTATGCCGCCCACTACGAGCCCTGGTGAGAGATACCGGTTCAGGTCCTTGCGGATTCAGAGGTGCCGGTCGGGCCCTCACAGATTTTCGTTGCGCGAGCGCCGCCACGGTAATGACAGGCACTGTGGCGGGAAGCCATTTGCCGAGGGGAGAATGGCCCACCGCGGGCATCCTCCCAAGGCGTTTCCGGGAGACAAATCCATGAGACGAATTGTGTTTCTTGCAGCAGTGGCGGCGCTGTTTGCCGTGGTCGGCATCGTCACAGGTCAGCAGTCGGGCTCCGATCGGCTGACGGCCGACATGTTCTCCGCGATGGAGGTTCGGAGCATCGGTCCGACGCTGGTCACGGGCCGTGTGGTCGACGTCGAGATC
Source organism: Terriglobia bacterium (assembly GCA_020072565.1). Lineage (NCBI taxonomy): Bacteria > Pseudomonadati > Acidobacteriota > Terriglobia > Terriglobia bacterium. The sequence continues at coordinate 22,384 of JAIQGI010000032.1, read as the reverse complement.
GACCCGAACGATTCGAATACCTACTATGTGGCGTCCGCCTTCGGCGGCCTGTGGAAGTCGGTCAATCGCGGATTTACGTTCACCCAGATTTTTCCGCGATCAGGCGAGGTCGAAGCCTTTTCGCTGTGCTGCGTGGTCGTCGATCCGAAGAACTCGAAGGTCGTATGGCTCGGCACGGGGGAGAACAACAGCCAGCGCAGCGCCCATTTCGGCACAGGACTCTACAAGTCGACGGACGCGGGCAAAAGCTGGGTGCGGGTCGGGCTGGAGAAGTCCGAGCATATCGGCAAGATTCTGATCGACCCGCGCAACTCGGATGTGGTGTGGGTTGCGTCCCAAGGCCCGCTGTTTTCGGCCGGCGGCGATCGGGGTCTGTACAAGACGACCGATGGCGGCAAGACGTGGACCCGGCCGCTGTTCATCAATGACGACACGGGCGTAACCGACATCGCCTTTGATCCAGCCAATCCGGATACGCTGTTTGCCGGCACATACCAGCGCCGGCGGCACGTCGGTCAGATGATCGGCGGCGGCCCGGACGGTGGGGTGTTCCGGACGACCAACGGCGGCAAAAGCTGGGATAAATTAAAGAACGGGCTGCCTCCCGGTGAAGTCGGCCGAATCGCGCTGGCGACCGATCCCAAGGTCAAGGGACGCGTCTACGCGCTGATCGACGCAAAGATGCCCGGCGGCGCCCGTGGGCGTGGCGAAGAGCCGCCGATGGACGCGGAGGCCCGTGGCCGTGGCGCAGCGGCGGCTCCGCAGGCCCGTGGTCGCGGCGCCGCGCCTGCGGAACCGCCACCCTTGCCGCCTGCGCCGACGGCAGACAACGCACGCGGGTTCTACCGCTCCAATGACAACGGCAACTCGTGGACACGGATGTCGGATTATCGCGGCGGCGGTCCCGCCTACTACAGCGAAATCTTCGTCGATCCCCGGCATCCCGACACGATCTGGTCGGTCAACGTGAATTTCCAGTGGAGCCGCGACGGCGGCCGCACGTGGACCAACATCGGCATCGAGAACAGCACCGCGGACATGGGCGTCGGCGGCGCCTTCAACGTGCACGTCGATCATCATGAGGTTGCCTTCGATCCCAAAGATCCGAAACATATCATCATCGGCAACGACGGCGGCGCGTACGAGACCTACGACGACGGTGACACTTGGCGCTTGTTTGCCAACCTGCCGATCACCCAGTTCTACCGCGTCTCGGCCGGCAACGAGGAGCCGTTCTATACCGTCTGCGGCGGTACCCAGGACAACTTCTCGCTGTGCGGTCCGTCCCGCACCACATTCGTCTCCGGCATCCGGACCAGTGACTGGTACATGACTGTGGGAGGCGATGGCTTCGTGAGCCGCCATGATCGGGGCGACCCGAACATCATCTACGCGTCGTCGCAAAGCGGGGGCATTGTCCGCTTCGATCGGCGTACAGGCAGGTCGACCGGCATCCGCCCCGGTCCCAACAATACTCTGAATTTGAGCGCACCACCCACACCCGAAGCCAGGGAAGCCGGTGCGGGTGCTGCGGCTCGGGGCGCCGGCGGTGCCGGCCGGGGTGGCGGCGGTCGCGGTGGCGGCACCGGCGACCGGGTCAATTGGGATACGCCGTACATCACGAGCGCTCATTCGAACACGCGTCTGTATTGGGCGTCGAACTTCGTCTACCGCTCCGACGACCGTGGTGATACGTGGACGCGCATCAGCCCGGACCTGACCCGCAACCTCGACTATCGCACTCTGCCGATCATGGGCAAGGTCTGGCCTGAGGATTCGATCGCATACCATGAATCCACGACTCCGCTCAGCAACGTCGTGTCGATTGACGAATCGCCGTTGCTTGACGGCATGATCATCGCCGGTACCGATGACGGTCTGGTGCAGATCACGGAGGACGGCGGCGCCAACTGGCGCAGGGTCGAGGACTTTCCCGACGTGCCGAAGTGGACCTATGTGTCCGATGTCGCGGCGTCGCCGCGCAACGCGGACGTCATCTTCGTCACGCTCAACAACTGGCAGGTCGGCGACTACAAGCCGTACATCGTCAGGAGTGACGATCGCGGCCGCACCTGGAAGAATATCTCGGGCAACCTGCCGCCGCTTCACGACGTGTGGGCGATTGCCCAGGATCACGTAAACGGCGACCTGCTGTTTGCGGGAACCGAGTTCGGATTGTTCTTCACTGTGGACGGCGGGAACCGCTGGATCCAGGTGCGCGGCGGCATGCCGCCGACGCAGGTGCGCGACCTGGAGATCCAGAAGCGCGAGAACGATGTGGTCATGGCGACCTTCGGCAACGGCTTCTGGATTCTCGACGACTACAGCGCGCTGCGCGAGGTGAGCGCCCAGGCGTTGGCCGAGGATGTGCGGCTCTTCCCGCTGCGGCCTGTCTACCAGTTCCAGCCCTGGGGCGTTGCCAACGCCGGCGCGGCCGGCGTGGCGACCCTGGGCGGCAACTACACCACCCGGAATCCGCCGAACGGGGCGGTCTTCACGTATCACGTGCGCGAAACCCTGCCCGAGGGTACCGAGCTCGTGCTTACAATCCGGAACACCCAGGGGAACCAGGTGCGGCAAATGACCCTCGACAAGACTGCCGGCCTGCGGCGCATCGAGTGGGATCTGCGGGGAGATCTGCCGCCCCAGCCGGCAGCCGAGGCCCAGCAGGGTCGTGGTGCCCAGAGCGGCGCCGGAGCCCAGCAGGGCCGCGGCGGCCAGGGTGCGGCCGGCTTCGGTCAAGGCGGCCGGGGACGCGGCGGTCCGGCGGTTGCGCTGGGCCGTTATTCGGCCCAGCTTGGCCTGAAGAAGGGAGACACCGTCACCTACCTCGGGCCCATCCAAAGTTTCCAGGTAAAGCCGCTGCCGGCGCAGAACTACATCCTATACCGATAGCGCACCGCGGACAGATGCAGGGACGGGCACGGAGCCCGTCCCTGCACGTTTTCTCAGCAGACAAAAGCCCGGACTCATCGATGGGTGAAATAACCTGCCAAGTTGGTGGTCTCCTCTCCTGGGCTGCGTCCCCTGCAGCTTCCGAGGCACACTTCTGGCAGAAGGTCCGGGCCACATTCCCTGCCCAGTTCACGATGTTTCCATCCTTCTGATTTTTGCCAGGGAAGGGGTGTAGAAGGGATCAACTTCTATTTCCCGCCATGGGACCAGGCTGGCCTGCCATGCCAACGTCAGTTTCCAGGCGACACGCCGGGTCGAGCTGCGCTACGGAATAACAGACCAATATTTTGCGCCGCCGGAAGTGTTGCCGCAGTGCCCGGTAATAAGCCCATCCAAGCCCAGGAGAATGTTTATTTGAAACGTCGGTAGTGACGATGAGTCGCTGTGACGAGTAGTCGGCTGTGCTCGAATGTTTGAATTGAGGGGGGGTATTGCGTGGCTCTTTCTTTCATCCGACTTGTCAAAATCAGCTTTCTGCTGAGTTGTTTGCTTCCGCCTGTGTTGGCAGGGTGTCACAGCGGTCTTTTTGAGTCTGGGCTCGATGCAATTCTGATTCTCCGATTCGTCCGGGATGTGGTTATTGCCCTCGCAATCGGCGCCTCATTCGACTGGTTTCTTCGGAAATCTGGACCTGCCATTGATTCTCTGTGCCGGAAACAGGTCGAATTCATCGATTTTCTCCCAGACACGTATCTTGTTCCCGCTATTGTCGCCGGAGCTGCACTAAGCCTGTTCCTCGAGCTTGCGGTCATCCGATGGCAGGGAACAGTATGGGAGTTCTTCGCTTTTTACAAGAATCTCAGCCTCCTTGCCTGCTTTGCCGGCTTGGGGCTCGGTTATGCTCTTGCCGGACGCGACCGGATACCCCTGGTATTTGCCGCTCCTTTACTCTCTCTACAGATGGGCTTGCTGATCTTTCTGCGATATGGCTTGCCTGCCGAAGGCACGCGAAGCCTCTCTCTGACTCCCTTCCGGGAGCAGCTCAACATGGGTGTCGGCACGGCAAGCACTCTTTCTCAATATGTCGCGGTCTACTTCTTTCTGGCTGTGGTGTTTCTCCTGACTGCGTTGGCCTTTGTGCCGATTGGGCAGGTCTGCGGGCGGCTGCTCGAGCGGACCGAGAAACTCCGCTCCTACGGTTTAAACCTCTTGGGAAGCCTGCTGGGGGTAGTATTGATGTTGGGCGTCAGCCTCTTGTGGACACCACCGGCCATTTGGTTCGTCCTTGCCTTCTCCGTGCTCCTCCTTTTCCAGGTCTTTCAACGACGCGCCCTGTTGATTGCGGTGTTCTCTTCATTAGCGGGCCTTGTGATCCTGGTATGGCCGGTGTCATTCGGCTGGGAGCGGATCTACTCACCCTATCAACTCCTCGAGCGCGGGAGTGACGAACGCGGTCTCGCAATGATTCGAGCCGCGGGACACTATTATCAGCGCGTCCTCGATTTGTCGTTTGCCAGCCAGTTGGCATCTCCTAGCCTCCGGAAAATCGGCAATTATTACGAACTGCCGTACCGTCTTCGCGCTGGCGTAGGGAAGGTGGCAGTCGTGGGAGCGGGCACTGGCAACGATGTGGCCGCTGCGCTGCGCGCGGGCGCGGAGCGAGTGGACGCGATAGAAATTGATCCTGCCATTCAGACTCTCGGCAGCAAGTTTCATCCGGAACGACCTTTCTCGAATTCCCGGGTGTCGTGCATCACCAACGATGCTCGGTCATTTCTGCGAACAACGGACCGGTTTTATGATCTCATCGTCTATGGTCTTTTGGATTCACATACCCTGCTCAGCCATGCATCCAGTGTGAGGCTGGACTCTTTCGTCTACACTGTAGAAGGCTTGCAGGAAGCCCGGGCACGCCTCACCAAGGATGGCATTGTCAGCCTGTCTTTCTCGATATTGTCCAAGGAGATCGGGCGCAAGATATATCTCATGATGGAGAAGGCATTCGACGGTCACCCGCCGGTTTGCGTGCAGGCCAAATATGATAACTCTGTCATATTCTTCCAGTCCAAGGATGGCGCGTTGAACATCTCCCCCGATATTATTGCCCGCGCCGGCTTTGTGGACATTTCCAGAGCATATGGGGATTCCAGAGTCCAAGCGGACGTGTCAACGGACGATTGGCCCTTTTTCTACATGCCGAAGCGTGTGTACCCGGCGTCGTACCTGATCATGGTGGCATTGGTGCTGTTTTTGTCCGTCGCTTTCTTCACCAATTTTCTTCCGGAACGGCCTTGCCTCAGTGAAGCTTCTTTCTTCTTTTTGGGCGCCGGTTTCATGTTGGTGGAGACCAAGGGCATAACGGAGATGGGTCTCGCGTTCGGCAACACGTGGCAAGTCATTGGCATTGTCGTGGCGGGGATTCTCATTATGGCATATCTGGCGAACACCGTTGTCCGATGGCTGGCCATTTTGAAACCCACCATACCGTACCTGTTGCTTTTGGCCAGTCTGTTGCTGGGCCTGGTGATTGCGAGGAGCGGTGGCCTGCCGTCGACTCCGGTCGGCAAGCTGGCGACGGCGATTGTCTTAACCTGCCCTGTCTTTTTCTCGGGAATTGTGTTTTCGACTTTGCTTGCGAACACGGGAAGAATTTCGGGTGTTATGGCGGTCAATCTTTTGGGAGCGATGTGTGGTGGGCTCCTGGAATACAACTCGATGTATTTTGGTTTTCAGTCTCTCTACTGGCTTGCCATTGGTTTGTATTTGGCGGCATTCCTGAGTTCCACGGTTCTCAAGTTCGGCCACTCTCCGGCCCTGGCACGCGAATTATCCTGACCAGATAACATTTCGCGGCTCCATATGGGCTTCTCGCACGAAAAGGATTTCTTAGTGCTCCTGCGGAGCCGGTCTCCCATCCCGTACGGTCAAGAAACTCGAACGTCCGGCAACCAAATGGATTTTCCGGTTCCGCCTGCCTGACGGGGACTTCTTTACGGATCAGGCTGCGATCCAGGATATCCATTTGCCCGTCGCTTCCACTGAGACAGGATCGGGCGGGAATCGGCTTCTGAGCGGCACAAAGCCCCGCAATTCACTGCCGGGCTGCGATTCCCCGATTTTCGCCAGGCGCAGCCTGTGACCGGATTTCACAACCGTGAACAGTTGCGAGGTTGGGCGCATCAAATCCAATTGGAATCCCGTTCTCATGGATGTAGATTAATTACGCATTCAGGTTGTCCAAAGAGGGGCTATGCGATGTCTGCGGCACGCCGTCCTGATCATGTTTGTTTTTGGTCTTCCAGTCTCTCTGCCCATTGCGTTGGTGCTCGGCCAAGGCGCGCCTAAGGGCCAGCAAACCGCCCCTCCGGGAACTTACCGGGCCCGCGTGCGCCTGGTTCCGGTAGATGTGATCGTCACAGACTCGCGCGGCCGGCCGGTGACCGGTCTCAAGCAGGAAGACTTTCGCATTTTCGAAAATGGGAAACCTCAGGAGATCCGGCATTTTTCCGTGCAGAATTTCGACGCAGCCGCCCCCATGCCGGAACCGGCGTCCGTGCTCCGTCCGATTCCGGCGGCAGAACTTTCCCCCCAGACGTCTCGCGTATTTCTCATTCTGATGGGCCGGGGCCGCTACCAGCTGCCGTTCAAGACGGTTGATGTTCTGATCCAGTTCGTCCGCAAGAATCTCTTGCCCCAGGACCGGGTGGCTCTGTTCGCCTACAACCGTGCCACGGACTTCACCACCGACCATGAGAAGATCGCTCAGGCGCTCGAGGCCTACAAAGGCGCGCACGAGAGCATAGAATACCGGCTGCAGAATTTCAGCGCAGGCCTCGCCTCGCTGTTCGGAAGCAAGGAGTTTCCCAAGACGCTGCAGCCCGACATCGACAGGATTTTCGAAAGCGCGCGGGGGCTGGGTTCCCGCCAGGTGCCTCCCGGCCAGGTGACCGGGGAAGCCGAGGCTTACCGGCAATGGCAGAGGGCGGCGGGCGTGGTGCTCGGCACCGTGGAAGGCTCCGCGACTACGGAGCTCGAATCGTTCGCTGCGGATGCCGCCATGCTCTGGCTGCCGTTTGACGAATTCGCTGTCCGCTCCAGAAGCACGATGGCTGATGCGGGCAATATTTTCACATGTATCGAATATCTTCGCTATGTCGAAGGAGAGAAACACCTTTTGTTTTTCAGCGAACGTGGCCTGACCTTCCCTTTTGGAAAAACTGAGTACGACCAGGGCATCGCAGCCGTCGCCAACGACGCTCGCGTTGCCATCGACACGTTCCAGACCGGCGGCCTCTCCGGCGCCGGATCGGTTCCCGGAGCGGGCCCACGCGGTGTGCCTGTGGCAAGGGATTGGGCGGAGACGTTTGCCATACAGAGCATGAGCAACGTCTCTCAACTGACGGGCGGACGTTCCTCGGCCTATCAGAATGTCGGGGATGCCCTTTCCCGCGTTCTTGACAGTTCCCGGGTCGAGTACCTGCTTGGTTATTATCCTGACAATGAAAATTGGGACGGAAAGTTTCGGGGGATCAGCGTCAAAGTGAACCGGTCCGGGGTGAAAGTCCAGTACAGGCACGGCTACTATGCCCGTGAAAAGTTGCAGCGCTACGATCCTGTCGAGTTTCTGGCCTGGACCCGCATCAACGGTGCGGGCGTTCAGGGCACCCGGAAGGTGGAATATACCGACATCCCTCTCGACATCAAAGCGTCGAGAATCAAAGACGACGCCGGACAAATCCAGTTCAAGATCGACCTGAAGGTGGATCTGACGAAAGTTAGCTTCAAGACCATCGGCGGCATCCATGCCGCGCGCCTGCGCATTGCCGTCTTTTACGCCGATGCAGACTCAAACTATCTCGGTGCGGAGTGGAGAACCGCGGACGTGCAACGCACTGACGAGCGTTATCAGGCGGCCTTGCGGGAGGGCATCCCCATCTCCGTGGTTATTCCGCGCAAAAGCAACACAGAGTTTGTCGTCGCTGTGGTCTATGACATGCAGGGCGACCGGCTGGGCAGCAGGTGGGTGATCGGGCGATGACAGTGGGGATGGGGGATGGGGGACTGACGACGGCAAGGTGCTGGCCGGACGATATTTCGACAATTCTCCACCCTTCAAATTCCCGTTTATATCGAAAAAACAAGCCTGATTATTGAACATAAGACCGATGACCATGCGCGGCGATTTTCGACAGCCCGGGAGAGTGGGAGACGCACAATCGGGAATTACCCCAGCATCTCGGATACAGTCCTTAGATTGAAGAATAGGAATGGGGGACGCTCCCCTCAATGTTGATGGATCGAACGGGTATATTGAGGAAATTGGCGGCTGACGGGATCCTTCCAGGTCGCACGGTCAGAGTTCGTGGTTTCAGACTCGAAATGAGAAAAGCTCTCGAAGATGCGTTTAATCTTACCGTTTGATCTCCAGCGTGAGATGTCCGCCAACAATGGATACCCAGCGGTCAAAATCGATTTTCGACGCGGATTCCGTGTGTGGGAAGAAGCATTGCAGGGTTCCTATACGACTACCTTCATGGGTCTTCAGGTAAATGACAATCGATGCAGCCTCCAAGCTGTTTCTGTCGAATCCTTCCGCGGAGTACGAAACATTCGCATCAGGCTCGCTTGCCAGCAAAAGGTCCACAAGATCCGCAGCCGCTGGATGCCAGGTGCAATAGTCTTCGCCTTGCTGCAGTTTGGCCGATTGCGGGCTCGACAGTTTCTGATCCGCCAAGATCTCGGAAGAACGGATCTTGCCGGTCCAGGTTTGAGAGTTGAAGCGCAGCCTGAATTCGTTGTTTCCGACATCGGCGAATTTAGAATGCACATCCGGCACCTGCCAAGACCCGCGGCCCGTGATCGCTCCCTTTCTTATGAGGACCGGGCGCGCACGGGAAGGATCAGACGGCACGGTGTCCTGGGAACTATCGGTACGACGGCCGGCATCGCCGAACGACAGATGCACACTTGTCTGCGCTTCCATGCCGTCAGACAGAATAAAGTAGGCAGACGCGCCGAAGCTCAGTTCCCGCTTCTGGTTCCTCACTGCCGGGTTGCGTGGCACAGTCGCCGTCCGGCAAATCAGAAAACGGTAGGTCAAATCGTCTGATTTTACTATCTTGCATTCCCAGCGGCTCGTCACGTCCGTGGCATACCTGTCTTCGGTGCGGGGTGCGACGAGGCTGTAAATGTTCCCGGAGCTGCGTTGTCCTGTCAGGAAAAGGTAGGGAAGCTCGAAGATATACGCCTGAGTGCCCGGATCAAAGGTGGCATTCACCGGCGCGTTAACATTGACATCGATCTGATCCAGGCCGATTTTCGCTTCGTTATAGAGTTCGATGCTTGCGCCCACCGGGAATTCCGTTGTCACCTGGACCGCCCCTTGCTCTCCATTACAGGATCCGGAGAAGGTGTAGACGGATAGATCTGCTTTCACTTCTTCAATGGTGTTGCGGCACCATTCGCCCAGGCTGCGATCCTCATTAAAAAACGCAACGGTTTTCCACTGCCCCTTGCTGGCTACCAGCTCGGAGCATTGGATCGGTTGAGCCCTTTGAAATACACGTTGAAGATCTTCATTTCGAAATATGCCAAAGATGCTGTGCAGCTGATCGAAGAATTTTGACCCATAAGCACTTTCGTCAGGAGGAGGCATCTGCCGTTTCTGTTGCGAATAAAGGCCGACGGGCACGAGCACATAACACAACAGGACGAGAACGCGCAGGAATCAAACGGTGGTTCTTATCACCACAAAACGCGGCGGGAACCTGTAGTCAGGGCGGGGAGCGAGCCGGGGGGCGGATGCATCGATTTCAGGCTGTGCCACGTTTCCTATTTCCTTTTTACCCAGCGGGCCAAGCGAGATACCTTATTCAGGATTCTTCATTTGAAAGAATTTGCGCCTCTGAGCGCGGGATAGAGCGCATTCTGTTGCATTTTCCGCCGAGCATCGGGCCCGCAGCTGTCGGCGGGCCCGTTCCACAGTTATGGCAGTCGTTACCTTCTGAAAGGCGTTGGCGAAGCCGGCCCGAGGGCGCCACGCGCTCCCCTCATCCCGCCCGGGCCTCCCGCAAGGGCTTCAATAAAACGGACGATCTGTTCGTCGCTAAACTTAGCTTGCAGTGCGGTCATCTGAGCGCTCGTCAAAGCGGCGGCGACACCCGCGGCAAAGTTGATTCTTGCCTGCGCTCGTGCCTGAGCCTGCGCATTCTCGACGGACATCAGCGCCGGCAACAATACCACGGCATCCGTTGCATCGCCGCTGAGGATATAGTTATAGTAGCTGGCTCGCGTCGCACTGACAACGGGCGCGGTTTGGGCCCGGAAGTCTGTGATCAAAGCCATAATTGCCGCCTCCTGATCGCTGGTGAGAGCGGCCACGCCGGCCTCACCCAACGCTATCTTCAATGGCCGCAACAGATCCGGAGCCTGCGCTGCCGCAGCCGTCTGTGCCCGGACGATTCCCGGCATTGCATTCAGGCAGAGTCCCAGTACTGCCGGCAACATCAGGTAACTCCACCTTCTTTTCCTTGTCGTTCCGAACTTCTCCTCCTAATCCGCAGGTCAAGTGCCTGCGGGGCCAGTTTATTTGCGCCGGAACCCACATCCGGCAGCAATATTCAGATGCTTGGCAGGAATAAGAGTTCATCCAAAAGCCGTGTTTGATTGTTAACTTCAATAATCAGGCCTGTTTTGTTGATGTAAGCGGGAATTTGGAGGGTAGAGAAGTGTCAAAGTACTGACTGGTCAGCACCTTGCCGTTGTCAGTCCCCCATCCGCATCCCCCACCCTCAGGCTCCGCCACCCAGTACCTTATAAAGTGTGACAAGATTGCTCAGTCGTGCCAGCCGTATGCCGACCATCTGCTGTTGAGCGGCATACACGGAGCGCTGGGCGATGAGGACACTCAGATAGCTGTCGATCCCTCCCTTGTATCGGGCTTCGGAAAGCCGATAGGTTTCCTGCAACGCATCGATGAGTGATTGCAGCGCTTGCTGCTGGTTGGCCAGCGCGGTGCGTTGGCTCAAGGCGTCGCTCACCTCCCTGAAGGCCGACTGAATCGATTTCTCGTACTCGGCCACCGCGATATCCCGATCCACAGTTGCCGCCTTGTACGCGGCCCGCCGGGCCCCGTAGTCAAATATCGGGAGGGTCGCCTGCGGTGCGAAGTTCCAGGTCCCAGCAGCGGGTTTGAACAGGTTTGTCAGATCACTGCTGGTGATCCCGAGGGCGGCGGTAAGAGCGATCCGGGGGAAGAACGCAGCGCGCGCCGCGCCGATATTCGCATTGACAGCCATCAACTGGTGCTCGGCCGCGAGAATGTCGGGGCGGCGCAGCAGCACGTCGGACGGCACGCCGGCCGCGATTTCCTTTAAATCTGAGACCTTGCTCAGTGCATCGGCCAGCATGCCCGGGGCTACGGGTGTGCCGACCAACAGGTTGAGCGCGTTTTCGTCCTGGGCCACCTGGCCCGAAAAGCCGGCAATATCGAGGCGAGCCGCTTCCACCTGGCTTTGCGCCTGTCGCACATCCAGGTCAGACGCCATGCCGAGTTCCGCAGTGCGCTTGATCAAATCGAAGGAAGCCTGTTGGGCATCGAGAGTATCTTGCGCCAGCTTCAGGCCTTCCCGGTCGGCGGCCGACCGTGCCTGATCGGTCGCCAAATATTGTTCCAGTACCTGAGTCTTCAGGCTACGGATCCGTCCGAAGAGATCCAGTTCCCACGAAGTCGTGCCCAGTCCCACGGTGTACTGCGAGATCGTTTCCGCGTGGTCCTTGCCGGAAAGGTTTTCCGGCACCCGGTAGGCATCGCCGCTGGCCGAGGCGATAACGGTGGGGTAAGGTTGGGCGCGCTGAATCCGATACAGAGCCTGGACCTTTTCGATGTTGAGCGAGGCCGCCCTGAGATCGCGGTTGTTCGCCAGCGCCAGCCCGATCACAGACTGGAGCCGCTGATCGGTGAAGAATTCCTGCCACTTCAGATCGCCGGCGGCCGGCGCACCCCGCGCACCGGCCCCGGCGGCAGAGCTTTCCGGCCAGGTCGGAGGGACCGGCAATCCGGGGCGTACATACTGGGATGGGCGAGGACACCCGTACAGGAAAAACGAGAGCGCCAATAGCGGTACGAGTTTACGCATGTTGCGGCCCCTCCATCTTGGTTTCGGGATCTGGATCGACCATCACGGTTCGACCCCCCGGTTTTTTCCTGCCGAAGACCTGAGTGATCAGCACGAAGAACAGAGGGATAAAAAAGATCGCCAGGAATGTCGCCGTTATCATGCCGCCGAGGACGCTGGTGCCGATGGCCTTTTGCGCCCCTGCTCCGGCGCCGGTGGCGAGCGTCAGCGGCAAGACCCCGAAGCCGAACGCCAGCGAGGTCATCACGATGGGTCGAAGCCTGAGCCTCGCCCCCTCGAGAGTGGCTTCGATCAGGCCCGCGCCAGCCTCCACGCGGATCTTAGCAAACTGCACGATCAGGATCGCGTTCTTCGTTGTGAGCCCCAGAACCGTGAGCAGCCCGATCTGGAAGTAGACGTCGTTTGGCAACCCGCGCCAGGAAGTGGCCAGCACCCCGCCGATCACCCCGAGCGGCAGGGCGAGCAGGATCGAAATAGGAATCGACCAACTCTCGTACAGGGCCGCCAACACCAGGAAAATCGCGAGGATGGAAAAAGCATACAGGAGTCCCGTCTGGGATTGGCTCAGCCGCTCCTGGTACGAGATGCCGGTCCATTCGTAGCCGATGCCGCGTGGCAGTTTCGACGCGATTTCCTCCATGGCCGCCATGGCATCCCCGGTGCTTTTTCCGGGCGCAGCCTCACCCAAAAAGTCCAGGGCTGGGAAACCGTTGTAGCGCTCGAGCCGGGGGGAGTTGTACGTCCAGCGCCCCGACGCGAGGGCGGAGACAGGAACCATGCGGCCAGCAGCGTTCCGGACGAAGAGGCGGTCCAGATCCTCCGGCAGCATCCGGTAGGGAGCGTCGGCCTGCACATAAACTCGATGGACGCGTCCGCCCTGTATGAAGTCGTTGACATAGGAACTCCCGAAGGCAGTCGAGATCAAACTCTGAATCGAAGGCACCGACACTCCCAAAGTGCCGGCCTTGGCCCAGTCGACATCCACCTTGTGCTCGGCCTGGTCCGGCATGCCGTTCGGGCGGACAGCGGTCAGCCGCGGATCGGGCATCGCCTGGCCAAGAAGCTGGAGACGGGCATTCATGAGCGTCTCGTGGCCGAGGCCGCCGCGGTCCTGAAGCATGAAATCAAATCCCTTTGATGTGCCGAGTTCGACGACGGCAGGAGGCGGAAAGGCAAAGATCGTCGCTCCCCGGATACTGCCGAGGACCGGCGCCGCCTTCTTCAGGATGCCTTCCACACGCAGGTCCGGCCTGTTGCGCAGGTCCCAATCCCGAAGTTTGATGTAGGCCATCCCCTGGTTTTGTGCCTGGCCCGCCATGCCGAAACCGCTCATAGCCATGCAGGATTCCACCGCCTCCTTCTGGTCTATGAGAAAGTGGTCTTGCACCTTTCGCATCATCACTTGAGTCTGCTCCATCGTCGAACCCGGGGGCAGTTGCACCATAGCAAGGAGTACCCCTTGGTCTTCGTCCGGCAGGTAGCCTGTGGGCATCTTCACGAAGAGGTAACCCATCGCCGCCACGATCAGGACAAAAACGGCGATGTAGCGGAGCCGAGTCCGAAGTATGTGCCCAACCGCGGACTGGTAGCGTCCCCGAAGGCGGAGAAACATGTGGTCGAACCACAAGAAAAACGGCCGGAGTAGACGGAATCCGGTTTCGGCCGCTTCGTGCCCCTTGCCCATCGGCTTTAGAAGAAAAGCGCAAAGCACCGGCGTCAGGATCAAAGCTACCATGACCGAGAGAAGCATGGAGGAGATGATCGTAATGGAGAACTGGCGGTAGATGACGCCGGTCGAGCCGCCGAAAAACATCATGGGGCCAAATACGGCCGAAAGCACAAGCCCGATGCCGACCAGGGCGCTGGTAATCTGGTCCATTGATTTGCGGGTGGCTTCCAGCGGCGAAAGGCCCTCTTCGGACATCACACGCTCCACATTTTCGACCACCACGATGGCATCATCCACCAGCAGCCCGATCGCCAACACCATGGCGAACATGGTCAACATGTTGATGGAATAGCCGAACAGTCCGAGAACGCCGAACGTGCCAAGAATAACCACCGGCACGGCAATCGTGGGGATGAGCGTGGCCCGCATGTTTCCCAGAAAAAGGAACATGACAAGGAACACAAGAAAGATCGCCTCGAGGAGGGTCTTGACGACCTCGTTGATGGCTACACGCACGAAAGGAGTCGTGTCGAAGGGGTAAACGGCCGTCATGCCGTGAGGAAAGTAGCGGGACAGATCCGCCATCTTCGCTTTTATGGCGGCGGCAGTGTCCAGCGCGTTAGCCCCGGCCTCCTGCCGGATGGCTAGACCGGTCGTGGGATGTCCGTTATAAAAGGCCCTGAAATTGTCAAATTCGGTCCCCAATTCCGTCCGCGCCACGTCCCGTACACGCACGATGGATCCGTCCGGGTTGTTGCGCAGAGGAATGGCGCCGAACTCCTCTGGAGTCTTCAGCAGCGTCTGAACGACGATCGAGGCATTGAGCCGCTGGCCCGGCACGGCGGGCATCCCGCCGAACTGGCCGGCCGACACCTGCACGTTGTAACTCCGGACCGCCGCGATTACATCGTCCGAGGTCATGCCGTAATTCGTGAGTTTGTTCGGGTCCAGCCAGATTCGCATGGCATAGCCAGCGCCAAACACCTCCACTTCGCCCACGCCGGGCACACGGGCCAGCGAATATTGAATCTGCGAGAAAGCGTAATCCGAGAGGTCATTCTGGTCGAGACTGTCGTCCAGGGAAGAGAGTCCGACGATCATTAGATAGTTGCGTGTGGACTTGCTGACTCTGAGACCCTGGCGCTGAACCACCTCCGGCAACACCGGCATGGCCAGCTGAAGCTTGTTTTGCACTTTGGCCCAAGCAAGATCGGGATCGGTGCCCGGGGCGAAGGTCAGCTCGATCTGTGCCATACCTGCAGAATCAGAGGTGGAATGGATGTAAAGCATCTTGTCCAGCCCGGTCATCTGCTGTTCGATGATCTGAACCACGCTGTCTTCCACCGTTTTCGCCGATCCGCCGGGGTACACACATCGAATGGATATCGAAGGCGGAGCAATCGGGGGATACTGGGAAATGGGCAGATTGTAGATAGCCAGCCCGCCGGCAAGCATCATCCCGATGGCGACAACCCAGGCAAAAACAGGACGATCAATAAAAAATCTAGCCATTGAATTCCTCCTACCTTGCCTGAACCTGCGATTGGCCTGCGCCGGATTTTGCGCCGGTGGCCGCGGGCGCTACAAAATCGACAGCCCTGACGGAATTGCCCGGGCGAACCTTTTCGATGCCTTCGACGATCAGCCGGTCTCCAGGAATCAGCCCTTTCGTCACCAGCCATTTATCTCCGATTGCACGGTCCAGCACGATCGCACGCGCCTCGACCTTGCCGGCGGCGTTCACCACCAGGGCGATGGGATTCCCCTTCGGGTCGCGGCTCACACCCTGTTGTGGAATGAGAAGAGCTTGTTCATCCGCGCCCTCCTCTACGACCGCCCGCACGAACATGCCCGGAAGAAGGACCTGTTTCGGATTGGCAAATACGATGCGCAGCGTGACCGAGCCGGTGGTCGGATCTACGGTTACGTCCTGGAACTGCAGCGTGCCTGACATGGGGTAAGGCGTACTGTCTTCGAGAAGCAACTGGACCTTCCGCCGGCCCAAACCGTTCTTGAGATTTCCGCTCTCCAGTGCCCTCCTGAGGCGCAGCAGGTCCGCGCTGGCCTGGGTCACATCCACGTAGATCGGGTCCAGTTGCTGAATGATCGCCAGCGGAACGGGTTGATAGGCGGTCACCATCGCGCCGACCGTGATGTCGGATCTTCCGATCCGTCCGGATATGGGAGCCTTGATGGGTGTGTACGATAGGTTGATGCGGGCGCTCTCCACAGCCGTCCGGCTTACCTCCACGGCCGACCGGCTTGCCTGCACCGCCGTCCTTGTCACCTCGAGGTTGGCCTCGGCTTGCCGCAAAGCAGCAGTGGCATCGTCGTAGTCTTGCTGGCCGACGGCGCGGATGGCTGCGAGCTCCTTCAGGCGCTCAGCACGTGACCGGATCGCCGGCAGGTTGGCCTCAACCATGACGACGTTCGCCTCGGCCGTACCAACGTTCGCCTGAGCCGTGACCAACGCGGCTTTGGCCTGGTCGTACGCCGCCTGGTAAGGGGAGGGATCAATCTGGTAAAGCAGGTCACCCTCATGGATATTGGCCCCTTCTTCGAACAGCCGCTTCTGCAAAAGGCCATTCACCTGCGGACGGATTTCAGCAACGAGGTACGCGGACGTCCGGCCCGGCAGCTCGGTCGTCAGCACGATCTTTTCAGGACGGAGCGTCACAGTCGCAACCTCCACCGGACCTGCCGGCGGAGGGGCCGTCTTCGATGCGCAGCCGGAAACGAGCAATCCCGCCAGGATGAGGCCCGCGGGGCAAAGGGTCTTGCAAAAATGGATAACGGGCATTTGTCTACTCCTTTTGACCGACCGGTAGATCACAGAATCACGCTATTATGCAACGGATGTACCAATCCCCGATGCAGCTTTTTTGAGCGTTTCTGCTGTGAACAATGCCAAGAATCGGCAGGTGCCGTCGGCAATTGCCGAAATCGGCGGCCGATGATATTATCGGATTCTTCGGACGGGAAACATGGATTTGGAACCTACTCGGCTATATCAGGCACTCCTGGACTTGGGCAGATCACTGGATGCCTGCACAGGCCCGGACAGCGTTCTTGGGGAACTTTTTCGGATTCTGCAAACGGTTGCTCAATTTGACCATCTGGCACTGCTACTCTATGACGGAACTCCGGAATCGCTGCGTCTGCATGCCGTAACGGACAATGGGCATGCAGGCGATTCGAGTTTCCAGAGATTCAATCTCGGGGATACGCCGGTAGGCTGGGTTTGGGAGAAGCAACAGGCTCTCGTCGTAGGTAAAGCCCGCGAAGAAACCCGCTGGCCTGAATTCATACGTCAGATGGTTTCTTGTGAAGTTCATTCTCTTGTTGCATTGCCGCTCAAGGCAGGGGATCAGAAGATCGGGGTTTTGGGATTTGGGCGGCGCACGGAATATGAACCCGACGAATCCGAGCTGGCATTTTTGCGGCGGGTTGCGGCTGAACTCGCCGTTACGATGAAGGAATACCTGAGCCGTAAAGCGCTGGCGCTTGAGCGCGACCGGCTGCGGGTTCTTCACGAGATCACGAACGCACTTGTCTCCAAGCTGTCCCCGGAGGAGCTGTTCGCCGCCATTTCCAGCCAGCTCGACAGAATCATCCCGCATTTCAGTGCGAGCATCGCTCTGTACGACAGAGAAGCAGACGAGCTGCAACTCTATTCGCTGCAAGTAAGAGGTGAAATTAGAAACGCCGACATCCCCAGCCGCAGTCCTCTTGTCGGCACCCCTGCGGAAGAAGCCATTTCCAAGCGTCGCCCTGTGGTTGTCAACGACATCGATCTGGCAAAGTTTACTCCGGAAATCCGCAACATCCTGGCGGACCATGGTGTCAGAACCATGTGCTGCGTGCCGCTCTTCACTCCAAACAGCATGCTTGGTTGCCTGAATCTTACCAGGATCGAGGCGGAGGCCTTCACCCCCGAGGATGTGAAGCTGCTGTCCCAGGTTGCCGGGCAGATCGCCATCGCTCTCGAGAACTCGCTGATTTACCAGGAGGTCACGAGGCTGAAGGAGAACCTTGCTACCGAAAAACTGTATCTGGAAGAGGAAATCCGGTTCGATAGGAACCTGGCCGAGATGGTAGGCCAGAGTCCGGCACTGGAGGCGGTCATCAAGGGCATCCAGATTGTCGCCCCTACCGATGCGACGGTGTTGATTCTGGGGGAGACCGGAACCGGCAAAGAACTGGTCGCCCGCGCAATCCACGATCTGAGCGGGAGAAAACAGCAGAGCTTTGTGAAGCTGGACTGTGCCTCTATTCCCTCCGGCCTGTTGGAAAGCGAGTTGTTCGGGCATGAAAAGGGCGCCTTCACGGGAGCCATCGGTTTAAAAATCGGCCGCTTCGAACTGGCGCATCGCGGGACTCTGTTCCTCGATGAAATCGGAGAAATTCCCCTCGAGCTGCAGACGAAGCTCCTGCGGGCGATCCAGGAGCAGGAGTTTGAGCGGCTTGGCAGCAACCGTACGATCCGGGTCGATGCCAGGATTGTGGCTGCCACAAATCGTGATTTGAAGCGAATGGTGGACGAGAACCAGTTCCGGAGGGACCTGTATTACCGTTTAAATGTCTTCCCCGTCCGCGTGCCGCCCTTAAGGGAACGCCGGGAGGATATTCCCCTGCTGATCCGTCATTTTACCCAAAAATTCGCCAAGCGGCTGGGTCGTACCGTCGAGGTCATTCCATCCAGGGTGATCGAATGTCTCACGCAGTACAGCTGGCCGGGAAATGTCCGGGAACTCCAGAACCTCATTGAGCGGTCGGTCATCCTCTCCACCGGACAAATCCTTCAGGTCTCCCTGGCAGAGATCCGGAAAGAGCCGAAAGATCGCGCATTCACAATTGAAACGGAGGCGTATTCCGCCGAACGGGACCGCATTATTCGTGCCCTTAGAGAGGCCGACGGGATCGTCGGAGGCCCCGGCGGAGCCGCCGCCCGCCTCGGACTCAAACGGACTACTCTTCAGTCCAGGATGAAAAAACTGAACATCAGCCGTGAGTACCGTTGAGAGGCGAACTGCCGGAAGAGAGCAACTCCTGCTTTTGATACTGCGCCACGGTAGTCAGCGCTTCACATGGATAGGCGAAATAAGCTGCGTGATTGCGGTCGTCCTCCCCGGCAGGACCTCCTGCATGTGATCCCACCAGCTTCCGACATGGAGGTCTTATGTCAACCAGGCGCGCGGATTCGCCCCAAACCGCCACCGATGGTTGATTTTACGCCCAAACAAACCAGACCTGGTGGGAATCTAAATGGGGACGTCAACCCATTTCTTTCTGCAGAAAGGGGCTCGATCGAACCGGGAACTTCCAACAAAACATCCACGCGTTTCCGGATCGATCGTCATTCGGAGTACTCACGCCGGAAGGGCACTCCAACCGGTGCGGGAATGGCAGTGGGAACGAGGCTCGTTACCCCAGGCTGTCCACCGGGCGCCTCACTGCAGGGATTGGAAAGAGGACAGGCAGTCTTAAACACAAGGCCGAGGCTTGGGAGGCGGCTTGAAGCTTGCTCTTGGCGAAGGAATGTTGCACCTAGTCCGGCGCCGCCAATGCAAACCTGGTCAAAACCCAAAAACGGACCGGCTTTTTGCGTCTAAGCGGGTCCTGGAGCTCCTGAAACCGCGTATTGCTTTTTCGGGTCCATAGGTTGCTGTCGTCAGTCCCCGTTCCCCCGTTCCCGATGCAAATGCCTTAGCCCGACTTTGACAACTGGGGCTCAAAATCTCTCTAAGTCATTGATTCTGCGTTCAAGAAACTCGTAGGTCTTCACTACAAAGCTATGGGCTCGGTGGCGTCATTTTCGCCCTGTTGAGAGATTTTGGGCGGTGGCTGCGCCGGCAGCATCAGGTGGAGCCGCTGCAGCAGCAGTTGGTGATCTGGTTCCGGTTGCGTATATCGGGAGAGGATAAGCATCCTGCCGTCCGTGGTTGGTAGGTGAACGTCAATCATCTGGATGGCGGTCATCTTCTCGATTACGGCTCTGCTCGTGAGCCCGGGCGCCAAAGCCCGCAGCCGCTGCTGTAACGTGACGTAGAGACAGTAGGCCAGAAACGCAATGAAGATGTGTGCCTCGATGCGCGGATCCTTCTGATGGTGAATCGGCCGGATGGCCAGATCACTCTTCAGATTGCGAAAGGCCGCCTCGATTTCCGTCAGCTGAATATACCGCTGCCACAGGATTGCCGGGTCCTCGCCCGAGAGATTCGAGCGCAGTAGATAATCGCCTTCAGTACGCATGGCCGCTCGGAGTTTCTCTTTGCGCACAGAAAAGGTGAAGGTCTCGGCATTGACTGGTTCTTTGGCGCTGGGCACATGAACTTCCACCAGCCGATAAGCTTTGCCGGCTTCCGCCTTGGCTGCCCCAAGCTTCAACAGTAATTCATCGCGCGTCAGTTTCTGCCGTTGCAACTCATGAAGACGGTGCCACAGTTTTTTGAGCCGGCGCCGCCGCATCGCGCGCTCCTTCTTCCTGCGGCCTTGGCTGCGGGCCAGGATGTACAGCTCTCCCTCCTGCGGCAAGAGTTTCACTTCCAGAGAGTCCTTCACCCTCGCCCATGGCAGTTTCAAAAACTCTCTTTCCAGTTTCGTCAGCCGCCCTCGTTGCGTCCCGACCAAATAGGATACCGGCGTGGTTGCCGTCCGCATTTCACGCAGAATGTCCTCGGTCGGGATCCCGCGATCCATGACCCAAACCCGATTGGCTTTCCCATACTGGTTTTCGATCTTCTCGAGGAATGCTTTGAGCGTGGTCTTATCGCTGGTGTTTCCCGTCATCACCTCGTATGCCAGCGGAAATCCTTCCGGCGTGATCACGAGCGCGATCACCACCTGCACACAGTCCGGACGTTTGTCGCGGCTGTAGCCATGCCGTCGCTTGCCATGCTCGGGAGGATCGCATTCAAAATAGGTGCTGGTCAGGTCATACAGTAAAACTTCGTATCTGGCCTCAAACAGATCTTGCCAGCGCTCGGTCAGAAAGCTGAACAGGTCGCGCTTGTGATCGAGCAGCAAGTCCAGGCATCGGTACAGCGACTGCAACTCGACGGTGTCACCGGTGCGCCCAAGGAGGTCACGCATCGCCGAACGGTGATACCACTCACGGTGCAGCCGCCATTCACTGCCGGGATCGATCAAGCGATAGCTCACAAGAATCTTCAACACGTCCAGCCAGTCGGTTCCTTCACGACTCGGCCTGAGCTTCTCGCGCCAAAAGTCATCCAGCGTCAGCTGTCGCCATAACTCAGATGCCAACCAGCACGCTCCCCATTGCCGCGGCCGTCTAAGCTGCAGTTGATCCAAACAAACGTGGACAACCTCATGCGCCAGTTCCGGTGCTTCACGATCCTCGGGGAAAAGTGAAACCTGACGCCAGTGGCCCGTCCCCGACTCAAACACCTCGATGCTTCGGCACCAGGCTGCTTCTTGGCTGTCGTTGATCTCGCCCAGGTAGAGTACCTGTCGCTGGACTACTCGTCTGCCCTCACCACGGTGATTCTCAACGATGCTCCAGTAGCGGTGCAGTTTCCCGTCTTTCTTTCGCTGCGTGTAACGAAGAAACATGGCGACATTTTCCACGTCCCAATGGGCAGGTCAAGAGGGTGGGTCTTCACTACAGAGGCTTGGCGTAAACCCGCTGTTGGCAATAGAAGAGTTACAGACACGAACAGGTCAAAAATAGAGAAAAGCGGGGTCGAGTTGTCAAAGTCGGGTTAGAACAAAAAAAGAGGCCTGAAAATCGGGCGCAACGCCGATTTTCAGGCCTCCCTTTGCGCTAACGTCTTTTGGTTTTAGAGACTTACCGTCGTCAGTCCCCGATCCCCCCTCATCCAGCAGCGAAGCGAAGATCTCTGTCGGAGCCCGATCCACAAACCGGTCCTCGTGGAGAATCTCCAGCACCCGCTCCCTTTCCCTGGTATCCAGAGCCCGCGGCGGTGTCGGCCGCTTGCCAGCGACATTTTCACTGTCGCCCTCGAGCCGGCGATAATAAGTCGCCCGGGCAATGTCCAGAGAATGACAGGCAGCAGCGGTCCCCACCTGCGGCGACAGATCCTGACACGCAATCATTCGTCGCTCCCGTTCTGCTCGATCGGGGGTACCGTCAGCCCTAGTAGATCGCAGAGTTTTTTTTGGACGTCGATGATGGTTTCGGCCTGGCGCAGGCGCTTCTGCAGCCGCTGGGTTTCACGGTGTAGACGTTCGTTTTCGGCGGCCAGTGGATTGCGCGGAAATGGCTTCTTGCCGCGCTTACGGGGCTCCAAACCGGCGATTTCTCCCGACTTGCGCTGCTTACGCCAGGTGGTCAGGTGCGACGAATACAACCCTTCACGCCGGAGGAGTAACGCAATTCCTCCAGGGTCGCGCTGGTCGGCCTCCTGCAGTATGCGACGCTTGTACTCGGCTGAGAAACGCCGCCGTACGGCTTTAGGCCCGACCTCCGGGTCGGCAACCGCGGGACCTGGGCCCAGGGCCGCCGCCACGGGGATGGATGCCCCGGAGCGGAGTGAAGGCGAGCGCAGCGAGCCTTCGCGAGTGTGACTGGCATGGCCAGGAGATCGGAGGTGAGCGCCAGCAGGCGCAAGTCCTGTCCTGGGGCCCTGACGAAGGGAACCCGACACCGATGGGGCAAGGGCATTGACCTGGAGTACCAGGGCGAACCGGGACCTGCAAG